>JAHEBK010000053.1 GCA_024642295.1 Flavobacterium sp.
GCCAGTTTATTTTTTATTTAAAAACTTTTTCGGGAAAGTCCTAATTTGGCTTGCTCAAAATCGGTTATGATTTCTTGGACGATTTTTTCTGCTGGTTTAATGCTGTGAATCAATCCTGCAATTTGCCCTATTTCGAGTTCACCATTGTCTAAATCTCCTTCAAACATACCTTTTTTAGCTCTTGCTTTTCCTAACAATTCTTTTAAATCTTCAGCAGTTGGGCAATGGGAATACAAATGCAGTACCTCCTGATAAAATTTATTTTTTATTAATCGAACAGGTGTTAATTCTTTTAATGTTAGCTGAGTATCACCTTCCTTGACCTCTATAATCTTTTGCTTGAAATTCTCATGTCCTGAAGATTCTACCGAAGCAGCAAATCGGCTTCCTATTTGCACACCATCAGCTCCAAGAACCATCGCGGCTAACATGCCTTGACCAGTAGCAATTCCACCCGCTGCAATTAATGGGATGTCAATTTGTTCCTTGACCATTGGAATTAAAGTAAAAGTGGTGGTTTCATCTCTACCATTATGACCGCCTGCCTCAAAACCTTCAGCAACAACAGCATCAACACCAGCTGCTTGTGCTTTTAAAGCAAAAGTAACACTACTCACAACATGCACAACAATGATTCCGCGTTGTTTCAAAAAAGGTGTCCAAGTTTTGGGATTTCCTGCAGAAGTAAATACAATTTTGACTCCTTCCTCAACGATAATATTCATGATTTGTTCCAAATCAGGATACAACATTGGAACATTAACACCAAATGGTTTTGAGGTTGCTTTTTTACATTTTTGAATATGGTCGCGAAGTACTTCAGGATACATCGAACCAGCACCTATCAATCCTAATCCCCCAGCATTACTTACGGCACTGGCCAATTTATAACCACTCATCCAAACCATTCCTGCTTGGATAATAGGGTACTGAATATTAAAAAGGGTGTTGATTTTATTCATGCAAACACATTAAAGTTTAATAATTTTTCCTGTTTTAGAAAATGTATTAAATTCTAATTTGTAATAATAAATACCACTCGTTAGCGACTCTAATGAAATAGCTTCAATAGGAACTAAACTTTCATGCTCTAATACTTTTTTACCAAAAGCAGAATAAACCATCACACGACCATTCTTAAAGCTTTCCGGGAAATCAACGTGAATAAAGTTCGACGTAGGATTTGGATATACTTTTACAGACTCTGAAAAATCCTCAATTTCAGGAAACACTATCCCTAAAGCCAAACTAAAGTTTGGAATTCCATAGCCAAATTCATTATTAGGATTCGTATATTTACTTGAGGAACGAATCACCATATCTTTAATTTCTTGATTGGTTTTATTAGGGAAAGCTTGCCACAAACAAGCAACCATACCAGCAATAATAGGTCCCGAGAAAGAAGTTCCACTTGCGGTTACAATATTTCCGTTTTCATCAGACAAAACAGCGGATTGCCCTTGTGCCATCACATCGGGTTTAATCCTTCCGTCATAAGATGGACCAATTGAACTAAAACTAACTCTCGTACCTGCGTTATTAACCGCTCCCACTGCTAAAACAGAAAAAGCATCAGCCGGTGAGCCAATATGTGGTTCGGAGGTGGTGCCTTCATTTCCACCTGAAGCAATCACCATCATTCCTTTTGAAAAGGCAATATTTGCTCCTTTAGAAACAAAAGTCGCATCCCCTGACATATCTGAGTAAGTGTAATCGTAAGCAGGATTAGTATGGTCTTTAAAATATCCTAAAGAAGTAGTAATAATATCCACTCCTAAACTGTCTGCTTTTTCAGCGGCTTGAACCCAATAAGATTCTTCTACGGGATTTTCATCAACACCATCTTCTGTAACAAATAAATAATAAGAGGCGTCAGGAGCAGTTCCTACCAATGTATTTTCTTTAAATCCAGCCATACTCGACAACACATAGGTTCCATGAGTACCTCCGCTATAAAAATTGGCACTATGAGCTACAAAATTATAACCTCCTAAAATTTTATTATTATCTCTTATTCTTGAGAAAGGTCCTGCTGTATTGACCCCTGGAAATCCAGAATCCAAAACGGCAATAATTTTTCCAGAGCCCGTATAATTTTGTTGGTGCAATACATCACCATTAAGCATTTTAATTTGATTTTCAGAAACACCATAAGCAAAATTAACTTTGGTGTTCTTGGTCTTATCCGTTGGTTTTACCTTTACTGTTTTAGCAATTTTGCTAGATAAATTCAAGGTTTTATTTGCAAAAACAACTTTATCAACAAAAACATGATTCTTTAACGACCGAATTGCAGTAACATCTCCTCTCACATGTATAGCATTCAACCATTTGGACTGTGCCATAACAGTAAACCCTTCAGTCTTTTTTACTTCGGTAATAAAATTGGAATTAATCGGAATATCTTTAAAGTCGAGTGTGATTTTCTGAGCGATACGTCTATCTAAAGCTCTTTGAGAAAGCATCGTCAGTGGCGCATCATAATAGGATTGCTCATTTGCTTTAGCATTAAAATAAACCCATGCTTCTTCCTGTGCTGAAACAGCAAAACAGATAAAAAAAGAAAACAAGCATAAAATTTTTTTCACACCAAAAGAATAAATTCATCAATTAAAGGACGGTAAATATACTAAACTACTTTAATTAAAATAAATTCAATGAATCTTTCCTTTAAATTTGGTAAAAAAATTAAGAAATTACCCCTGAACCTATTAATTCATCTTCTAGATACCAAGCGGCAAACTGTCCTTCGGTAATTGCTGATTGCGGTTCATCGAAAGAAACATACATACCGTTTTCAAATTGATGTAAGGTGGCGCTTTGCAAGGGTTGGCGGTATCGAATACGTGCCATTACTTGCATCGTTTCACCATTGGCCAAAGCCAAATCTTCACGAATCCAATGCACTTCCGTAGATTCAATAAATAAAGCACTTCTAAACAATCCTGGATGATTCACTCCCATTCCCGTATAAATGGTATTGGTTGCAACGTTGGTAGCAATAACAAACAGTGCTTCTTTAGTCCCTCCTACGTTCAACCCTTTGCGTTGTCCAACTGTAAAGTAATGAGCTCCTTGGTGTTTCCCTACTACTTTTCCCATCGTTGGTGTATAATCCACTTTGTTAGATGCCAAAATCAAAGTTTCGCTATCTGATACATTTTCGTATTGTTCATTAGTATATATAGGATCCAAAGCGTCAATCTGGATGATTTGACCTTCTTTAGGTTGTAGTTTTTGTTGTAAAAATTCAGGCAATCGCACTTTACCTATAAAACATAGACCTTGTGAATCTTTCTTTTCGGCAGTTACCAATTCCATTTCGGCCGCGATTTCACGAACTTCAGGTTTTGTTAATTCTCCAATTGGGAATAAAGCTTTAGCTAATTGCTCTTGTGATAATTGACAAAGAAAATACGACTGGTCTTTGTTGTTGTCGACACCTGCTTTTAATTGGTAAATAGGTTTTCCATCCACTTCAATCTGAGCTTTTCGACAATAATGACCTGTTGCCACATAATCTGCACCCAAACTAAGTGCTATTTTCATAAAAACATCAAATTTTATTTCGCGGTTACATAGTACGTCAGGATTTGGAGTGCGACCTTTTTCGTATTCGTTGAACATATAGTCCACGATTTTTTCTTTGTATTCTTCACTTAAATCCACAGTTTGAAACGGAATTCCAAGTTTTTCCGCCACTAACAGGGCGTCATTACTGTCTTCCAACCAAGGACAATCATTCGAAATTGTAACCGAATCATCGTGCCAGTTTTTCATAAAAAGACCAATCACTTCATAGCCTTGTTGTTGTAACAAATAAGCTGCTACACTGGAATCAACACCACCCGAAAGTCCTACTACAACACGTTTCATTTTAAAATTTGTTTTATGAGAGCGCAAAGGTACAAAGTTTATACGGCTATTTGCTTTAAAAAATGTTAATTCCCTTTCTGTGAATTAGCCGCTTTAAGGTTACTCATATTGGTTTCTTTGACTACTTTCCCTTTTTCGAAAAATTGCCAAATTCCAACTTTTTTCCCATTTAAGAATTTGCCTTGTGAAACTATGCTTCCATCTCCATCTCTAAAGATCGCTAGACCGTTATATTCATTAGCTTTATAAATCGATTCTTCGAGTACAATTCCATTCTCAGAATATTTTTTATAAGTACCATCTTTTAAATCATTTTTATATTGGGTTTCTTCAGCAATTTTCCCATTTGGGTAAAAAACAGAACGCAATCCGTTAAGTTTTCCACTTTTATAGTTTTCGATTGTCATGATCACTTTTGAAGCATGATGGTAGTATTTCCATTCTCCATCAAAAATTCTATTTACTACTTTCCCCTCACTAACCTTATTTTTTAATTGGTCATAAAAAATTGTATAGGCGCTTCCATCTGTTGGGTTAAACTCACGCGTGGCAATGACAGAACCTAATTTAGTATCATCAAAGAATTTAAAAGTCCCTACTTCTTTCCCGTGAGAAAAAGTTCCTTCGTATTTTGGCCTTTTTGATTCTTCATAAAAACCTTTCCATAGTCCGTCTTTTTTTCCATTGGAATCTATTTGGTTGATTACTTGTCCAAAAATTGAGGAACTTAACAGCCACATAAAAATTATATATCTCATAAATCTTTCAATATAAATACAACTCCTCTATAAAGTGTTTTGTATTGCAAAAGTAATCTGAAATTTTATGTAACCACTATTAGAACATCAAATATTTATTTTAACTACTGTTTGATTTTTTAATTAATAATGATTAACAAAAAAATAAGCCTATTTATTAGTAAAACTGTAAAAAAGAAATTATAATTTACAAATTACTGATTATCAATACTCAAACCTTAGTTAAAAAAATCACAAAACTTATTCTGTTTAACCATTTAGTTATAATTGTTGAACAAAATTATTTAACTTTACAAAAACAAATAAAAACATATATCATGAAAAAATTCCTTAAAACCAGATTTCTAGCTATGATTGCGATTATAGCTTTTACTACTGTTTCGTGTTCTGACGACAACAATGACCCAATTATCACAGACAATACAATAACAGGTATTGCTGCTAGAACTGCTGATTTTAGCATTCTAGTACAAGCTTTAACCAAGGCTGAATTAGCCACCACCTTACAAGGGTCTACAGAGTACACCGTTTTTGCACCAACTAATGCCGCATTTACTTCATTTTTAGCCACTACAACCTATAATTCAATTAATGATGTACCGAAAGATGTTCTGACTCAAATTTTATTAAACCACGTACTTACAGGGACAAAAAAATCAACCGATTTAAGCACTGGATATGTTAAAACTTTAGCCAAAGGAAGCGCTTCAACTACAAACACTTTAAGTATGTTTGTCAATACTGCTGATAACAAAGTAAAACTTAATGGAGTAGCAACGGTTACAACTGCAAACGTAATGGCAACTAATGGTGTTATCCATGTTGTTGATAAAGTAATTGGCTTACCAACCATTATAACGCACGCTGATGCTAATCCAAACTTTTCAACCCTAGCTTCAATCATAAAAAGTTCTGCTCAATCTGCAGTGGCTACTGCCCTTACTACTAATACAACCCCTCTTACTGTCTTTGCACCTACAAACACAGCCTTTACAGCAGCCTTAGGAGTAGGAGGATTTGCAAATGGAGCTACAGATGCACAAGTCACAAAAGTATTGCAATACCACGTAACAAATGCCGGAAATGTATTAGCAGGAACTCTTACAAATGGTCAAGTAGTCCCAATGATCACTAGTCCTGTACAAAACATCACTATTGATTTAACTGCAGGTGCTAAAATCACAGATAAATCAACCACTAAAGCCAACATCATTGTAACAGATGTACAATGTACAAATGGAGTAATCCACGCAGTTGATAAAGTACTACAACCCACATTGTAATTTCCAAAATACCAATATCCTAAAATAAAAGAAGCTTCCTTAATGGGAAGCTTCTTTGTTTTTATGGTGGTGGATTATTTCTTTTTTTGTTGTGCCTTCATCGCTTCTTGTTGCTCCATTACTTCTTGTAATTTTTGTTGGAACTTACTTGGCTTTTTCGGCTCTTTTTTCTTGTTCTCTTGAATTTGAGCGTGAATTTTATCTTCATCGACAATGTAATTCTTAATCACCAATAATAATCCGATTGAAATTAAGTTGGAAATAAAATAATACAAACTCAATCCTGAAGCATAACTATTAAAGAAAAATAACATCATTAATGGCGAAACATAAATCATGATTTTCATCATCTTAGCCATATCTGGCATCCCTTCTTGTTGCGGCGCTGCCATTTGTTGGTCTCCTGTTGTCAATTTCATATAAAAGAAAATGGCAACTGAAGCTAAGATTGGAAACATACTGATATGACTTCCGTATGCTGGAATTCGGAAAGGCAATTCAAAAACCGAATCAAAAGAAGACAAATCATCTGCCCATAGGAATGGTTTTTGTCTCAATCCAATGGCTGACGGAAAGAACTGGAATAAAGCATAGAATACAGGCATTTGCAACAATCCCGGTATACAACCTGCCATAGGATTTACTCCCGCTTTGTTGTATAACTTCATCGTTTCTTGTTGCTTTTTCATTGGATCTTTTTTGAATTTCTCACCCAACTCTGCAATCTCTGGTTTTAATACTTTCATTTTTGCTTGTGACAAAAATGATTTATAAGTCACTGGTGACATCAACAATTTAATCAAAATTGTAAATAAAATGATAGCCCATCCGTGTTCAATAAACGAACTCAATAATCCGTACAACGGAATAAAAGCGTGACGGTTAATCCATCCAAAAATCCCCCATCCTAATGGCACAATTGCTTCTAGATTTTTGTCGTATGATTGCAATAATTTATAATCTGTAGGTCCAAAATACCAATTCATTTTTTGGTCAATCTCACCATTCTTAAATGCTAAAGGCACTTTAGATTTGAATTGTTTGGTAAAAACAGTATCTACTTCTTCGTCTTTTACCAAATTATTAGAGTACAAATCTGCTTTTTCAAAAGGAGTATCTGATATTAAAATAGAAGAAAAGAAATGTTGTTTGTACGCTATAAATGAAACATTTGATGGTTCATCCGTTTTATCACTTCCTAAACCTAAATAATCTGTTTTCCCATCTTCATATTCAAAATACACTTCAGCATAACGATTTTCATAGTTGATACTTTTTTCATTTGTGTAAGTTTTTAAATCCCATTCTAAATTCAATGGTTTAGACGATACCAAAGCATTGTTTAATCCTTGTGTTTGAATTTCAAAATCCAACATATAATCATCTGCTTTCAACACATATTTATATTCTAAATACTGATTATCAGCTGATTTTAAACGCATCGATAATATTTGATCTTCTCCATTTTTAGTCAATGTAGGTTCAAAATATAAATCTTTCGTGTTTAAAGTATGGTTGTCTTTAGTGAATAATTGGATGTTTAAACTAGAGTTGTTATCCTTTATCAATTGTACCAATTGACCTGAACCTTTTTTGAATCTTTCAAAATTCTTTAAAGTAGCTTCAACAATATATCCTCCTTTATTGGCTATTTTTAAAGTAACTAAGTTGTTTTCAAGAGTAGTAATACCCCCTTTTGCAGAAGCTAAAGTTGCTGAATAAGCAAAACTTCCTAAGGATTTTTGTAATTGTGCTAATTGAAGTGTATCGCTTACAGTTGTTGCAGCTGCCATAGTAATGGTTTTAGCTACTTCTTTTGCTTTCATTTCTTCTTTTACAACCGATTCTTTTTGGGCTTTTTCTGCAGCAATCTGAGCTTCGTCAGGCTTGTTTTGATACATTATCCAAAGTAAAATTCCAAATATTAGTACAAAACCAATTAACGAATTAGGATCAAATTTTTTTTCTTCCATTATAATTTGTAAAAAGTGTATAATTTAAAGTTGAAAGCATTTCTAAATTTCAGTGATTGAAATAAAGAAATGCTTAGTGTTTTTATTTATGTTTTTTAGCCTGCACTGCTGCAGCCACAAAATTGACAAAAAGTGGGTGTGGATTAACAACCGTACTCTTATATTCTGGATGGTATTGTACTCCAATAAAGAAAGGATGATCTTCAATTTCTACAATTTCTACCAAACCAGTATCAGGATTCACACCAGAAGCTTTCAAGCCCGCATTTTGAAGTGCTTCAAAATATTGGTTATTAAACTCATAACGGTGACGGTGACGCTCTGAAATAGTGGTTTGACCATAAATTTTATAAGCCAAAGTATCTGGTTTGATTTCACATTTCCAAGCTCCAAGACGCATCGTACCACCTTTATCCGTAACTGTTTTTTGATCTTCCATCAAATTCACAACTGGATTAAGGGTATCAGGATTCATTTCGGTTGAATTTGCATCAGCTAATCCTAAAACGTTTCTAGAATATTCAATAACCGACATTTGCATTCCCAAACAAATACCAAAGAATGGTAATTTACTTTCGCGTGCATAACGTACTGCAGCAATTTTTCCTTCAATACCTCTTTCTCCAAAACCTGGAGCAACAAGAATTGCGTCTAAATCTTTAAATTTTTCTGCTACTGATTCATCATCAATATATTCTGAATGAATTGAGATTACATTGACTTTTGTCTCATTAGCCGCTCCCGAATGAATAAAAGCTTCTAAAATAGACTTGTAACAGTCTTGCATTTCTACATATTTCCCAACCAAACCGATATTAACAGTTTGTTTTGG
>JAHEBK010000382.1 GCA_024642295.1 Flavobacterium sp.
TTAATCCTTTTTCCTCAAATAATTGAGAAACAAAATGATTGTTAGCGCGGGAAGAGCCCAAAATGACGACATCATAATTCCTTGCAGTTGAATGATACACGTAATCAATTTTACCTCTTTCGTGAGAATGAGTATAAACATAAGTATATCCTGCATCTAAGACTACTGCTAGCAAATAAACTCCAATTATTATTTTCAATACAAATAATAGAAATTGCTTCATTTTTCGATTTCTTTTTTAATTTATTTCCCTCCTTAAAGATGTAAACTTAAATTCTTTTTTCTTTCCCCTCCCTAAAGGGTGGAAAAAAGAATTTAAGTTTACATCATCTATATATAGTAAGAAAAGCTTATTTTTCTAAATTAATGAACAATTTAATTTTATCAAGAATTTCTGGTAAATTAAACATAATCTCTTCATTTGTGAATCTAATCACTTTCAATCCTTGGAATTCAATATCAGCAGTTCTTTTTTTATCTAAAAGTTGCTGTTCTTCTTTAAAATGATAACCGCCATCTATTTCAATTACTAATTTAAGTGCATGGCAATAAAAATCAACTATATAAATACTAAGTGGATGTTGTCTTCTAAATTTATACCCTTCTATTTGATTATCTTTTACAGCTAACCATAGTTTTTCCTCCGCTTTAGTCTGGTTTTCTCTTAATTTTTTAGCATTAGAAAAAATTTGTTGAGAAGCTCCTTTCCACATATTTTCAGATAAATTCTTATTTTTTCGCATAATTTTAAAAACTCATTAACTTACTTTTTGCTACCTCTCCCCCTCAAAATTTTCGGCTCCCTTTAGGGTTGGGGAAAACGAAAATTTTAAAACTGAAAATATATAAATTCCTTGTAATCCGAATAAGTACCCAAAGCTAATAAGGCAAGCAAACAAATTGCCAATTTAACAGTACTGTATTTCCCAGAAATGGGTTCTACTTTAAAACGATTGTTCCATTCTACTACCACAAACAACAGGACCATGATTAGTAATTCATAATTGTATCGTTCATTTTTCAAATATTGAGATACAAAGTCGCCATTCATAACGATTCGTTTCAAATATAAAACGGCATCAGTAATTGTTGGTGCCCTAAAAAACACCCAAGCCAAACAGGACAGCAAGAAGGTAGTAAAAATTTGCCCCAATACACGAAAGGAATTCAGGTTCCAATGTAACTCCACCGTTTCTATATTATTTCGGTTCCGATTCAATAACAATAAAGGCAGAAAATAAACTGCATTGAGGAATCCCCAAGCCAAATAGGTCCAATTGGCACCATGCCAAAACCCACTGACCACAAAAATAATAAAGACATTCCGCACTTGCATGAGTTTAGAACCTTTACTTCCTCCTAATGGGATGTACAAATAATCCTTAAACCAAGAGGAAAGTGAAATGTGCCAACGACGCCAAAACTCGGCTATATCCCTAGAAAAATAGGGGTAATCAAAATTCTTTAACAAATCAATTCCAAACAACTTAGACATCCCTAAAGCCATATCTGAATAACCTGAAAAGTCTCCGTAAATTTGGAAAGCAAAATAAATGGCTCCTAAAACCAAGGATAAGGAATTCATATTTTCGTAATTGTCAAAAATAGCATTGGCATAGGTTGCACAGGTATCTGCAATCACCACTTTTTTGACCAATCCCCAAAGCAATTGGTAAATTCCCTCTTTCGCTTTTTCATAGCTAAAAGTTCGTTTGACTTTTACTTGTGGCAATAAATGCGTGGCTCTTTCGATAGGACCTGCTACTAGCAAAGGAAAATAACTCACAAAAAGCGAATAATCGATAAAATTATATTCGGCTTTGATGCGTTTGTAGTAAATGTCAATTACATAAGACAAGCCGTGAAAGGTATAGAAGGAAATTCCCACTGGCAGCACTACATCCAATAAAAACGGGCTTGTTTTTAAGCCGACACCATTCATTAATTCCGCAAAGGAAGCAGCAAAAAAGTTGTAATATTTGAAAAGGGCCAAAAAGCCTAAATTGACAATAACACTAAGCCAAAACCAGAATTTTCTTGATTGCTCATTTGTACTTTTCTCAATTTTATAACCCGTAAAATAATCCAAAAATGTGGAGAATACTAGTAAGAACAAGAATCGCCAATCCCAACAAGAGTAGAAATAATAACTAGCAACAATCAATAAAAGATTTTGACTGCTTTTGTTTTTATTAAAAACAAACCAATACAGCATGAATACAATGGGTAAAAAAACAGCAAAAGCAAAGGAGTTAAAAAACATAATCTATTTTAAAATGGTGTCAATGGTATTCCAAATTTTCTCTGAGGCTTGAGTAGGATTTTTTCCAGCAACTATTTCAAACCATTTTTTTCCTTCACTAACATTGGATAATTTT
>JAHEBK010000054.1 GCA_024642295.1 Flavobacterium sp.
TTGTTTTCATAGACTATAGGGCTGGCATCATCCGGTTCTGGTTTTAATGCGTTTATTTTATTGGTACTACTACACGATGTTACTATTATAGTGATAAGTGTAAAAAGAATGGTTTTGATTATGTTATGCATTTTCTTTTTTAAATTTTGAGTATTCAAAATTAGTTATAAAATCGATGTATTTAAGATGATATATTAAAGTTTTTATTTAAACGATTATTTGTTTTTTTGTTTAATTACAATTAGAATTTTCTTTCAAATATAGGTTTGTTTTTTTTATTCCTGTAAAAACCATGAGTAGAAACGGTATTTATTAAAAATAAGAATAATACTAAATATTTAAAACTATTATGCGGTTTGTCGGAAATAATTGTTTTTAATCTTTTTATGAAGAAATATCACTAAAAGTGGGTATTGTGGTTTGCTATATTAATGGTAATATTTGTTCGAAATTTCCTTTAATAACAACATTTATAAGAAAAAAATGAATATATTGTAAGAACAATAGTTTAGTTTTCTTTCTGTTTAACGATATATTTTTTTTAAAACCATTTTGAATTAGTAAGCTTGAAATGTCCAAATACTTTTAATTAAGTAAAAAGATATTTTTTTGGTTTTAACTTCCGTTTAGTTTTCTAGGCGGAAGTTTTTTTATAAAGTAACAATCCATTTCAGTTTTCTCTATTTAATGTAGAATTTTTATGTGGATTAGTCAAGTATCTCGCAATAATTTAAATTTGTATGCTATCTTTGAACTAGTTCGATTTATAAAGCATGAAAAAAATAATTCAATCTATTTCGGTTTTTCTTTTTGCATTTACTTTTACGTTAAATGCCCAATCTAATAAGTGGTCATTAGATGATTGTGTGAATTACGCTTTAAAGAATAATATTTCCATTCAACAAACAGAATTAGATACTCAAAATGCGGCCATTGATAAAAAACAGGCTTTTGGTAATTTTTTACCATCGATAAATGCTGCTGCATCACATTCTTGGAATATAGGTCTGAATCAGGATATTACTACGGGTATTTTGCAAAATAAAACAACACAGTTTACCTCTGTCAGCGGAACAGTTGGTGTTGATATTTACAAAGGTTTGCAGAATCAAAATGAGCTTAGAAAAGCCAATCTTTCACTTATAGCATCCCAATATCAATTGGTAAAAATGAAAGAAGATATTGTGTTGAATGTTGCAAATGCCTATTTGCAAGTCCTTTTTAATTTAGAAAATTTAAAAGTTCAAAAAGACCAACTTTCTATTGATGATAAGCAATTACAACGTACACAGGAATTAGTAAAAGCAGGTACCATTGCTCGAGGGGATTTATTAGATGCTAAAGCTACTATTGCATCGGATAACCAAAAAATTGTAAAGGCAGAGAATTTGCTTTTAATCTCTAAATTGAGTTTATCGCAATTGTTACAATTAAAAGATTTTATGAATTTTGATGTAGTTGAAGAGAGTACACTCAAAGCCGATAATAGTATTTTGTTGAACGACCCTTCTGTTATTCTTAAAGTAGCCAAAGAGCAAAGAACCGAACTTAAAATTGCACAGACTAATTTGGCTATAGCCGAAAAAAACTTGGTAATTGCCAAAGGTGGTTTTCAGCCCACTTTAAAAGGCTTTTATAATTACAATACGAGAATTTCGTATGCTGATATTGCTTTAAGAGATTTAAATGGTGCAGTCATTGGTGTTCAAGGAGCACCACCTTTTTTCGAACAATTTAATACGAATAAAGGGCAGTCATTTGGTGCGCAATTAAATATTCCTATTTTTAATGGTTTTAGTATTCGAAACAATGTAGAACGTTCTAAAGTAAATTTGAAAAAATCTAAAATCGCATTAGAGCAACAAAATTTAGATCTAGAGCGAAATGTATACACCGCATTTACAGATGCCAAAGGTGCTTTAGAGTCCCATGAATCGGCTATTGAAGCACTTCAAGCACGACAAGAATCTTTTCGCTATGCTCAGGAAAAATTTGATGTAGGTTTAATGAATTCTTTTGAATTGAGTCAATCACAAATTTTGTTGTCCAACGCCCAATCAGAAGTGTTGAGAACCAAATACGATTATATTTTTAAAATTAAAATATTGGAATTCTATTTTGGAATTCCTATTGTAAAAAGAGATTAAATCATGTCTAAAAAAACAGTATACTATTTGTTAGCCATTGCAGTCGTTGTAATTGGAGTTTTGTTATTTTTCGCAAAAAAAGGAGTTTTAGGAAATAGAAAGGATGCAAAGGAAGTTGAAATAACGACTGTTGCTCAAAGTACTATTGTCGAAACAGTTTCTGCTACGGGTAAAATTCAACCTGAAATTGAGGTTAAAATCGCCTCGATGGTTTCTGGAGAAATAATCAATTTACCCGTTAAAGAAGGTCAATTAGTAAAGAAAGGGGATTTGCTAGTTAAGATAAACCCTGATTTATATACATCAAGTTTAGATCGTGCAAAGGCGGGCCTATCTTCTTCAAAATCGAATTTATCACAATCAGAGGCTCAGTTTAAAGAAGCAAAGTTGAGTTATGAACGAAATAAAACTTTGTTTGATAAAGGAGTTATTTCAAAAGCTGATTGGGATAAGTCAGTAGCTGCATTTGAAGTTGCAAAGGCAACTAAACAAGCTGCTTATTTTAACGTGCAAAGTGCCTTGGCTTCGGTAAATGAAGCTCAAGATAATTTAGGACGTACTTTGATTTATGCACCTGCTGATGGAACGATTTCAATGCTTAATGTCGAATTAGGGGAAAGAGTGCTAGGGACGCAACAAATGGCAGGAACAGAGCTTTTGCGTGTTGCCAATTTAAATAACATGGAAGTGGAAGTGGATGTCAATGAAAATGATATTGTTAAAATTAAGGAAGGAGATGTTGCTTCCATTGAAGTAGATGCTTATTTGAAAAAGAAATTCAAAGGGGTTGTAACAAGTATTTCAAATTCAGCTAGCAATAGTTTATCAGCGGATCAAGTGACAAATTTTAAAGTGAAGGTACGTATAGTTAAAGAATCCTATCAAGATTTATTGGCTGGTAAATCGGATACTTATTCTCCATTTAGACCTGGAATGACGGCTACAGTCGATATTGTTACCAAGACAAAGTCAAATGTATGGAATGTTCCGATTAGTTCGATAGTGATCAAATCAGATACAACTTCAACTAAAGTATTGGAAAATGAAGCTTTGCCTGAAAATGATGAAAAACTAGTAAAACAAGATAAAAAGCTGGAATGTGTATTTGTTAAAGTTGGTGATAAAGCAAAAATTAGAATAGTAAAAACGGGTATTCAAGATGATTCTAATATTGAAATAATTAGTGGATTGAAAAAGGGAGATGTTGTGATTACAGGACCTTATAATACTGTGACCAAAGAATTAAATTCGGGTGATAAAGTTGAATTGAAAAAAAAGAATGAGGCTAAATAGCATTATATTTGCAGCCTTATTGTTTTTAAAAACGAATGAATGAGTTATATTTTAAATATTGAAACTGCAACCAAAAATTGTTCTGTATCACTTGCTAAAGATGGAAAGACAATAGTATGTTGCGAAACAGCTGAAGAAGGCTATTCTCATGCCGAAAAATTACATGTTTTTATAGAACAAAGTATCAAAGAAGCAGGGATTAGTTATCACGATTTATCAGCAATTGCAGTAAGTCAAGGGCCTGGTTCGTATACGGGACTTCGAATTGGGGTGTCGGCGGCGAAAGGTTTGTGTTATGCGTTAAATATTCCCTTAATTGCGATTGATACGTTGCAATCTTTTGCTTCTCAAGTCAATGTTAATGATGGATTGATTGTGCCAATGTTGGACGCTCGAAGAATGGAGGTTTATAGTGCTGTTTTTACTTCAGCTATTGAATATAAAAGAGCAATTCAAGCAGAGATTATCACCGAAGAATCTTTTAATGAAATAAGCGAAAAAGTTTACTTTATAGGTGATTGTGCACCAAAATGCAAAACGGTTTTAGATAGTGAAAACTTCATTTTTTTAGAAGAAATAGTATATCCTTCTGCAAAAGAAATGAGTATCCTTAGTTTCGATAAATATTTGAATAAAGACACCGTAGATGTGGCTTATTTCGAGCCTTTTTATCTAAAAGACTTCATGGTGACTACTCCTAAATCGAAATAAAATTAGGATTTAGTAGTTGCCATTTCTTTGACAAAAGGTTGAAAAGGAATTCCAGCATTGTCTAAGGCATTTTTACAATTTTCTAAAGTTTCGGTAAAAACTATTCCATAATCTTCATTGTTTGCCCAAGGTCTTACGGCAAGTTCAATGGCGCTGTCTGTTAGGTTTTTTACATATACATCTGGCTTTGGATTTTGTAATACTTTAGGATTTTTGATTAATAATTCTAGAATAATATCCTTAGCTTTTTTAATGTCAGCATCATAGGAAATGGCAAAAGTTAAGTCAGCTCTGCGATAACCTAACATAGAATAGTTAGTAATAATCCCATTTGATAAAATGCTGTTGGGTATAAAAACAACTTGATTGTTTGCTGTGATTAATTTGGTTACAAAAATCTGAATTTCGTTTACAGTAGCTATTGTTCCTTGTGCTTCAATTAAATCACCGTCTTTAAAAGGTTTAAACATTATAATCAACATACCGCCAGCAAAATTTGATAGGGAACCTTGAAGGGAAAGTCCAACAGCAAGTCCCATTGCTCCCAAAATGGCTACAAAAGAGGAGGTTTCAATACCCAGTTTTGAAATAAATGTTACAAATAGTAAAATACGTAATCCCCAAAGGAGAATGTCAGCTGTAAATTGCGTTAAAGTGACATCCAGTTTTCTTTTGAGCATTATTCTTCGAACCAATCTATTGACGATACGAATTGTGTATAATCCAATAAAAAGAATGATAAAGGCTGAGATTAATTTGGGCGAATAAGCAATGATTTCATTGATTAAATTATTGCTATAATTGGCGATGTAATTTGGATCTAAATTCATTTTTTTTCTAATAAAAAACCTTCTACAAGAGAAGGTTTTTGAGTTTGTATTACAAAAGTAATCTTTCGTTTTTTAAATAACCTTTAATAAATCTTAAAATAATTTTGGTGATTTAAACTGCTTCAACATTTATTTTTTCATCATTCAACATGCTTTTTAACATATTTTCAATTCCGCTTTTTAAGGTAAATGTAGAAGAAGGGCATCCATTACAAGCACCTTGAAGAATTACCTTTACCGTTCCTGAAGTTTCATCATATGAATCAAAAGCGATATTTCCACCATCAGCAGCAACAGCTGGTTTTACAAATTCTTCTAGGATGTTGATGATTTTTTGTGAAGTTTCGTCTAATGAATCAAAGTTTGCTTCTTTAGTGGCTTCGTCTTTTATGGTGTTTGGAATGAAATCTTCGTCTAGAACAGTCCCGCCATTTTCAATATATTCCTTGATGTAAGTTCTTAATTCCAAAGTAATTTCGTCCCAACCTATAAAATCATATTTAGTAACCGAAATATAATTCTCGTCAATAAATACTTCTTTTACATAAGCATATTTAAATAATTCTTTTGCTAGAGGAGAGGCTTCTGTTTGATCAATGTTTTTAAATTCAAAGGCATTTTTGGTCAACATTCTACTCACGACAAACTTTAAGGCTGCAGGATTAGGAGTTGTTTCTCCATAAACCGTAATCGGTTGTTTTTTTGGTTTGTTTTCATCGATATTGATAATAATACCTCCATTCGAGATAAATTCTTCTATTTGTTCGGCTACTGCTTCTTTAACATCATCCCATTCGACAATGCTAAATTTTTCAATAGCTATAAAATTCCCAGAAATATAAACTGTTTTTACAAATGGTAAGTAGAATAACTGTTGTGCTAGAGGAGATGCTTTCGCTTCATCGATATTTTTAAATTCAAAATTTTCATTTTTTGTGATGAAATCTTCAAGCTCAAACTTTAATATAGTTGGGTTTTGTGTTTCTTTTATAAGAACTTTTGTCATGATTATTAAATTTTCACAAATTTACTAAAGTTATTTTCTATGATTGGTTATATTTGGGATATTATTATATAAATTAACTTTATTTTAAAAGTTTAGTCCATTTGTGTTCTATCAATCATTAAACTAATGTGTTGATTTTTTTAAATTATTTCCAATGTCTGTAAAAATAAAATTTGTCTTTGTATTATTTTTTTTAACGAGTTATTCCTTTTCTCAAGAGGGAATTGCAGTTTATTCAGATTATTTATCGGATAATTATTATTTAATTCATCCGTCAATGGCAGGTGCTGCTAATTGTGCAAAAGTAAGGTTGACTGCAAGAAAACAATGGTTTGGGCAAAATGATGCTCCTGAACTTCAGACGCTAAGTTTCAATGGGAGAATAACTGAGAAGGCTGGAGCGGGAATTATTCTATTTAATGATAAGAATGGGTATCATTCTCAAAAAGGTGTTAAGTTGACGTATGCTTATCATTTAATGTTTTCAAGAGATGAAGTTGATTTGAATCAGTTGTCTTTTGGAATAAGTGCAGGGTTAATTCAGAGCCAGCTAGATGAAACTTCCTTCAATGGTTTTGATCCAGCAATCTATGGAACTGTTATTCAAAAGGACTCCTATCCCAATTTTGATATAGGTGCATCATATAATTATTTAGATTTTTATGCTCATGCAACCATTAAAAATCTTTTGGAGACAAGACGCGATATTTATACAGAATTTGAAAGTGATAATCTTCGAAAATTTCTATTGAGTGCAGGATATATAATGGGGGATAAGGATGCTATTTTATGGGAACCGTCGGTTTTATTGCAATATACTGATAAGACTAAAGAAAAATCATTTGATTTGAATGTGAAAGCCTATAAAAGTATGGACTTTGGTACGGTTTGGGGAGGTTTGTCATACAGAAGAAGTATTGATGCTTTAAATTCTTCAAGCCATTTGCAATATATTACTCCAATAGTTGGGGTGAATTATAAAAGCTTTATGTTTGCTTATACTTATTCGCATCTTACAGGAGCTGTTAAATTTGATAATGGTGGTTATCATCAGATTACGCTAGGGTTGAATTTATTTTGTAAACGCGAGAAATACGAATGTAAATGTCCTGCAATTAATTAAATCTTCAATTTTTATGTTGGTTAAAACGATAAATGGTAAAACTCCAAAAATACCAGAGGATTGCTATGTGGCAGAAAATGCAACTATTGTAGGTGATGTCGTTTTTGGTGAATCTTGCAGTATTTGGTTTAATGCAGTAATTAGAGGAGATGTTAATTTTATTTCAATTGGTAATAAAGTGAATAT
The DNA here is from genome assembly GCA_024642295.1 of Flavobacterium sp. GTDB lineage: Bacteria > Bacteroidota > Bacteroidia > Flavobacteriales > Flavobacteriaceae > Flavobacterium. The sequence continues at coordinate 7,297 of JAHEBK010000054.1, forward strand.
TCAAGATGGTGCAATTGTTCATTGTACTTATAAAAAACATCCAACTATTATTGGAAATAATGTATCTATAGGCCACAATGCCATCGTTCATGGTTGTACAATTCAGGATAATGTATTGATAGGAATGGGAGCAATTGTAATGGATAATTGCCTGATTGAAAGTAATTCAATAATTGCTGCTGGTGCAGTAGTAACTCAAAATACAGTTGTTGGCTCAGGGACTATTTGGGCTGGTGTTCCTGCTAAGAAGGTTAAAGATATTAAACAATCTGATTTTGCAGGAGAAATTGAACGGATTTCTAATAATTATGTTCTGTATTCAAGTTGGTTCAAAGAGGAATAATTATTTTGTTTTATATTAAATAAATTTTAAACAGTTTAATTTATGCCAATTTTAAACTTTTACTTCTAATTACCTTTCATAATGCTTTATTTTTTATTTTGTATTGTATTTGTCTTGTAATGAGAATAGTGTGAAGAAATCGATGTTTTTGATTCGTTAATAAAATTTTAAAAACACATAATAAATTGTTGTTAAGTTAAATTATACTTACTTTCACACCAAATATTATAGCCTAAACAACAGACAATGGATAGCTTTGATTGGAAAAATTTAATAGACCCTCTTTTTTATATCCATTTTGATATAAACGGTATTAAATTGGGAATCTATATAGTATTGTTTATTGTTTTTGCAGAAACAGGACTTTTTGCAGGATTCTTTTTGCCGGGTGATAGTTTACTTTTTCTTGCTGGGATTTACAATCGAGAATTAATTGAGAATATTTTTTTCCTTAAAAGTGATTTTGTCAATGTGTTTTTGTTGTCAACTTTGGTAGGTATTGCTGGGGTTATAGGTAATATTGTGGGGTACTGGTTTGGAGCCAAAAGTGGTTATTATTTGTATAATAAAGAAGATAGCTTTTGGTTTAAAAAGAAATATTTAATTCAATCCAAGGATTTTTTTGAAAGACATGGTGGTCGAGCGATTATTTTTGCTCGTTTTTTGCCTATTTTTAGGACCTTTGCGCCTATTGTAGCAGGGATTGTAACTATGGAAAAGAAGAAATTTATGTTCTTTAATATCGTCAGTTCTTTTCTTTGGTCGTTTACATTAATTTTTTCAGGTCATTATTTGTATGGTTTTTTATTAGAACAATATCAAATTGATTTAAAAGAACATATTGAGGTAATTGTTATAGGACTTGTATTTGTTACCTTATCTCCTGTTTTATTAAAATTAACTAAAAAGATTCCTTCTTCAGAAGATTAAAAAAAAACTTAGTAGATATACCGTTCATAAATGAAAATGCCCCAAAAAGTTAGACACTATTTAGGGCATTTTTTATGCTTTATAATATGGTAAA
>JAHEBK010000383.1 GCA_024642295.1 Flavobacterium sp.
GTGTTTAAACCAAAAACCTTAATGCCTTTATGTTTAGAAAACCCTGCATCCTCAAGCAAGTTGATAAAATACTTTGTGAACTTTGCGAAACCTTTGTGTCTTTTGCGGTTAAACCCCAAAACTTATTTTGTAAATTTGCTTAAAAGGCAATTTCATGACCCAATCCAATCATAGAAACATCTTAATCATCGGAGCAGGACGATCTGCCTCTTCATTGATTCGGTATTTATTAGAAAAATCCGAAGAGGAAAAAATCCGTCTAGTTATTGGGGACAAATCATTGGCATTAGCTCAAAAAAAGACTTTAAATCACCCAAACGCTTCTGCAATCGCCTTAGATATTTTTGACGAAAGTCATCGTAAAAAAGCGATTCAACAAGCTGATATTGTCATCTCGATGTTACCCGCACATTTGCATATTGAAGTCGCCAGAGATTGTGTATTTTTCAAAAAGCATTTAGTTACTGCTTCTTATATCAGTGACGAAATGCAAGCTTTGGATACAGAAGTAAAAGCCAACAATCTTATTTTTATGAACGAAATTGGGCTTGATCCCGGTATCGACCATATGAGTGCGATGAAAGTCATTGATGAAGTGCGAGAAAAAGGTGGAAAAATGCTTTTGTTTGAATCTTTTTGTGGCGGTCTTGTTGCACCAGAATCCGATACCAATTTATGGAATTACAAATTTACTTGGGCACCACGAAATGTAGTCTTAGCTGGTCAAGGTGGTTCGGCTAAGTTCATTCAAGAAGGTGCTTACAAATACATACCATATTGCAATTTGTTTCGTAGAACCGAATTTCTTGCCGTTGAAGGTTACGGAAAATTTGAAGCTTACCCCAACCGCGATTCCTTAAAATACCGTTCCGTTTATGGACTTGATGATGCTTTGACTTTGTACCGAGGCACCATTCGCCGTGTCGGTTTTTCAAAAGCTTGGCATATGTTTGTGCAACTGGGTATGACTGACGATAGCTATACTATGGAAAATTCCGAAAACATGAGCTACCGCCAGTATGTAAATTCTTTTTTACCCTACCACCCTACTGATTCGGTCGAAATCAAAATGCGACTCATTCTAAAAATTGACCCAGACGATATCATGTGGGACAAACTTGTTGAACTCGATTTGTTCAGCCGTACCAAAAAAGTGGGAATTAAAAATGCCACTCCAGCGCAAATACTAGAAAAAATTCTTGCTGACAGCTGGACTTTACAACCAAATGACAAAGATATGATTGTCATGTACCATAAATTTGGCTTTGAACACAACGGCAAAAAACAACAAATAGATTCTAAAATGGTTTGTATCGGTGACGATCAAACCTATACTGCCATGGCCAAAACCGTTGGACTTCCAGTAGCAATGGCTACTTTATTAATCCTTAATGGAGAAATTAAAACTACAGGTGTTCAACTGCCTATTCGAAAAGAAGTATACGAACCCATTCTTGAAAAACTAGAAAAACATGGCGTTGTTTTTAACGAAGAATTGATGCCTTATTTTGGGTATAAATTGCAGTAAATTCTAATGTACTAAATAACCTTTGAGTTATCGGTATTTTGCGTTAGGGGTAGAAGCGGCATCCTTTTGCTTTTTCTTTAAAAAGTAAAAGATATAGCGGATGACCCGTTAAAACGCCCAAATAAATTCTGAAAATAACTGTGCTTGATTTGATGTTTATTTACTCAACTCCACAAAATATTTATAAAACAACGGAATCGTTTCAATCCCTTTTAAGTAATTAAAAATTCCGAAATGTTCATTTGGCGAGTGAATAGCATCGCTATCTAGACCAAATCCCATAAGAATGGTTTTGCTTTTTAGCTCTTTTTCAAATAGTGCTACAATGGGGATGCTTCCTCCGGAACGAACAGGAATGGCAGGAATCCCAAAGGTTTCGGTATAGGCCATGTTTGCGGCTTTGTATCCAATGCTGTCTATTGGGGTTACATACCCTTGACCACCATGATGGGGAGTTACTTTTACACTAACACCTGCAGGAGCAATACTCTTAAAATGTTTGGTAAACAATTGGGTGATTTCCTCCCAGTCTTGATTAGGAACCAATCGCATCGAAATTTTGGCGAAAGCCTGACTCGGAATCACCGTTTTAGCACCTTGCCCTGTATATCCGCCCCAAATTCCGTTTACATCTAAGGTAGGGCGAATGGAATTTCGTTCGTTAGTCGTATACCCTTCTTCACCATAAACAGCATCGAGATTTAATGCTTTTTTATAATCTTCGATATCAAAAGGCGCTTTGGCCATTTCAATTCTTTCGTCTATTGATAAATCCTCCACATTATCGTAAAACCCTGGAATAGTAATTCGGTTGTTATCATCATGAAGAGAAGCAATCATTTT
>JAHEBK010000055.1 GCA_024642295.1 Flavobacterium sp.
AACCGAAAAATTGTTTTCACTGAATTGCATACCATAAATCATATCCCAACTATTGTAAAAATTACCACGCATAGACAAACCACCATTCCAGCCTGTTTCAGCTTTGGTTTGAAAATTATCTGTATTTAAAGTCATTTGATTAACACCAATAGTAATTCCAATTCGGTTAGAATCTCTATAACCATATTGTGAATAAACAGAAATCATTGAAAATAAGGTTATAGCAATAAGTATTGATTTTTTCATATTATAATTTTGTAGCAACACAAACCTAAAGTTTTTTTACTAATTTAGAGGAATTATCAACCTAAAATTATAAAAATGGGCGTTTCTTTTATTATTTTTCTCTTTATTGGATTCTTTATTTTCCTGTCCTCCTTCTTTACGGTCAAGCAACAAACGGCTGTAATCATCGAAAGATTTGGAAGATTCTTAAGTATTAGACAATCTGGCTTGCAACTTAAAATTCCAATTATTGACCGAATTGCTGGTCGTGTGAATTTAAAAATTCAACAGTTAGATGTTATCATTGAAACCAAAACTAAAGACAATGTTTTTGTAAAACTAAAAGTATCTGTACAGTTTATGGTCGTCAAAGAAACGGTTTATGATGCTTTTTATAAACTAGAATATCCACACGATCAAATTACTTCTTATGTTTTTGATGTGGTACGTGCCGAAGTTCCTAAATTAAAATTAGATGATGTATTTGAACGCAAAGATGATATTGCAATAGCTGTAAAAAGAGAATTGAATGAAGCCATGACGACTTATGGATACACTATTATAAATACATTGGTAACTGATATTGATCCAGATATTCAAGTAAAAAATGCAATGAACAGAATCAACGCTGCAGATCGAGAAAAAACAGTAGCTGAATTTGAAGCAGAAGCCTCTAGAATTAGAATTGTAGCCAAAGCAAAAGCGGAAGCAGAAAGCAAACGTTTACAAGGACAAGGTATTGCTGATCAGAGACGTGAAATAGCAAGAGGATTGGTAGAAAGTGTGGATGTATTAAATCGTGTTGGAATCAATTCTCAAGAAGCATCGGCTTTAATAGTAGTCACACAACATTATGATACTTTACAAGCCATTGGTGCTGATACCAATTCAAACTTAATTTTACTTCCTAATTCACCACAAGCAGGAAGCGAAATGTTGAATAATATGGTCGCTTCATTTAGTGCTTCTAATCAAGTGGGCGAAATGATGAAAAAAGGAAATCGTAAAAAAGCTAAAGAAGAAACTAAAAAACCAGATCCAATCATAGAAGAAGATTCTGAGGAAAATAGTGATGAATAGTAAACTAATTTTAAACAAAAAAAGAAGCTTATTTAGCTTCTTTTTTTGTTTAATACCCATTTAATAACAAAAGGTATGGCTAATTTAAGAACCGTCATATCCGTTAAAGAAAAATGTGAAAAGAAACCTCTAACAAAACTAAACACATCTTTAGCAACTCCTGTAGGCGTAAAATGTTCTTTGGTCTTTTGAAATCCTAAAATTACTTTTTGATAATTAATTTCTTTCTCAATTTTTAAAATTTCAAGGTCGGCATCAATTTGTTCATATGAACTATATATTCTATTATTCATAAATTTTAATTATTAAAAAATATAGTAGAAAATTTCTTTATTATAATTGCTTCCAGCCATTTCTTTTTTAACATCAAGAACAATAGTCCAAAAACAAGATAAACTCCAGCTACAACAGAAAAACCTATAATATAACTTTCAAAATAATTACTCAAAGCAAATGCTAATCCAATTGAACCAAACAAAAGGACCATCATAAAAACAGCTATAAGCAAAGAAAATTTAAGTATGGTTATCAAAGATTTTATTAAAATTTTAAAAAATTTTAATTTAAAATAAGCAATATTGTTTGCCACATAAGAATGTAATTCATCCTGAATATGTTCTGCATTGTCTTTTATTTCTTCAAAAGCCATATTATTATTTTTATAATTCAATTAAAAATGAATCCAATTATTTTTGAAGTTTAGCATTTTTACTTTTTAATTCGGCTAGTTTGATTTCAAGAAAAGAAATAACATCTTCTGTTTTATAACTCATATTTGAAAGTAAATCTTCATAACTTCCTTCTAAATCAATTTTAGCAGTTGTAAATTTATTTTTTACTTCTTCTGAAAGATGCTCGAATTTCTTTTTCAAATCTTTTTCTGCATCTTTATAACCATCTTTAATTTTTCCTCTGGTTTTAGATCCTTTATCTGGAGCAAATAAAATTCCAACGCCTGCTCCGACGATTGCTCCTGTTAAAAGTGCTATCAATGTGTTTCCGGTATTATTTGACATGTCTGTATAAATTAAATTAGTAATTTCATAAAGTTACAAAAAATTATTAATTTTTTCTTGTTAATAAATTATAAAATAACAAATTCAGTGAATTAAAGTTTAAATAAGCAACAAATAAGACTTTACATGGGTAATGTGTCCAAAATAAAAAAAACATGCCTTAAATCCAAAATATAAAAGCGGTTTTTAATAGGTAAAATTTATATATTATTTAAAAACTATCAGATTTTAAAATAAAAAAAAAAGCGCTAATAAAAGCGCTTTTGATAGTTATAATTTATTTAGAAATTTATCTATAAATTCTAATTCACGTTCTGTTACACTTTTAGGTGGATTGGTTTTTAATTTTAAAACTTCTTCTTTAAAAGAATTTAGAAAGTCCAAATCGTTTTCTAAATTATATAAATTTAAAAGTGCTCTAGAACGTACAAAAGTAGATTCACTTCTTAGCGACATCATATATAATTTAGAAAGTTCTTCTTTATCATATTCAGAAGACTTTAGAGGCGCATACTTTAAAATTAAATTAGCAAACAATAAAGAAGATTTGTTATTGTTAATGTTCTTTTTAAAAGAATTTTGCAATAAACTGTAATTAGAAATTCCTGACAAGGTCTCCCCTATTGCTTTACGAATTGCTATACGTTCTTCTCTTGTTCCTACTTTAAAATATTTATTGATGTCTTTCAAGGAATTATTGATGCTATTAGACTCTTTTTTTCCTTTTTCTTCCCAAGCATCTTTCAATCCAACTGTTTTATTAAACACTAATTTAGAAGCTGAACTGTCTTTATCAACAGCAAAATATCCTAAACGTTGGAACTGAAATTTATATCCAGCTTGAGCAGTTGCTAGACTTGGTTCAAGATAAGCTGTTGTAACTTGTAATGAATTAGTATTCATAAAATCAAGGAAATTTTTCTCTTTATGACTGTCTGGAGCTTCATCAATAAACAAACGATCGTACAAACGAACCTCTGCTTGAATAGCATGAGCAATAGAAACCCAATGCAAAGTACCTGCTACTTTACGTTGCGAAGCTTCACTTCCACTTCCACTTCGAGAATCTTCATCATAAGTTACATGAATCTCCGTTATAGTACCTTTTTCATCTTTCAAAACTGATTCTCCTTTAATGATATATCCATTTTTTAAACGAACTTCATTCCCTAAACTTAATCTGAAATATTTTGGCGGAGCTACTTCTAAAAAGTCTTCTCTTTCTATATAAATTTCTCTTGAAAAAGGGACTTTTCTATAACCCGCTGCATCGTCTTCTTGATTATTTTCAGCATCCAATAATTCTTCTTTTCCTTCAGGATAATTCGTAATAATAACCTTAACAGGATCTAAAACTGCCATAACACGAGGAGCTGTTTTATTCAAATCGTCACGTAAACAAAATTCTAATAATGAAAAATCAATAATGTTTTCTCGTTTAGCCACTCCAATGTTTTCACAAAATTTACGGATAGCAGCCGCTGTATATCCTCTTCTTCGCAATCCCGAAATAGTAGGCATACGAGGATCATCCCAACCTGTCACAATATTCTCTTGAACCAATTGTAATAATTTACGTTTACTCATTACCGTATAATTCAAGTTCAATCGAGCGAATTCATATTGATGGGGTCTCACTTTAGAATCATCATAAATTTGGTCTAAAAACCAATCATATAATTCTCTGTGCATTACAAATTCTAAAGTACAAATAGAATGAGACACTTGCTCTATATAATCACTTTCTCCATGTGCAAAATCATACATAGGATAGATTTTCCAATCATTACCAGTACGGTGATGATGACGGTGTAAAACTCTATAAATTAAAGGATCACGCATTAACATATTCGTTGATGCCATATCAATTTTGGCACGTAAAACATGACTTCCTTCTTGGAACTCACCATTTTTCATTGCTTCAAATAAGGATAAATTTTCTTCAATAGAACGATTACGAAATGGTCCATCAACTCCTGGTTGTGTAGGTGTTCCTTTTTGAGCTGCCATATCCTCAGATGATTGACTGTCTACATAGGCTTTTCCTTTTTTAATCATTATAACTGCCCAATCATACAGTTGTTGAAAATAATCAGAAGCATAACGTTCTTCAGCCCAATTAAAGCCTAACCATTGTAAATCTTCTTTAATTGCATCTACATATTCTTGTTCTTCCTTCGCAGGATTTGTGTCGTCAAAACGCAAATTTACAGGGGCATTGTATTTTATTCCTAAACCAAAATTCAAACAAATTGATTTTGCATGTCCAATATGTAAATATCCATTAGGTTCTGGGGGAAAACGGAAACGTAGTTGATCTTGTGGGAAACCATTAATTAAACTTTCTTCAATGATTTGTTCTATAAAATTAAGCGATTTTTCTTCGGTGGCCATTATTTTGTTTTATTTTAGCAAAGATAAAAAAAAGGTTTCAGGTTTCAGGTTTAAAGTTATTACTAAGAACTTGAAACTTAAAACCTGAAACTTAAAACCTAAAATAATGGGCGTCATTAAATTAAAAAATATTAGAACTTTCTCCTTTCACGGTTGTTTGGTTGAAGAATCAAAAATAGGTTCAGATTATTCGGTGGATTTAGAAATCAAAACCGATTTAACTACTTCATGTCTCTCTGATGAGTTAAAAGATACAGTGGATTATGTCCATTTAAACAAAATTGTAGTAGAAGAAATGGCAATCCGTTCCCAATTATTAGAACATGTAGGTCAAAGAATCATCAATCGTGTTTTTAAAGAAATTCCACAAATTTCCAAAGTAATCATAGGGGTTTCCAAATTAAATCCCCCTATTGGTGGTGATGTTGAATCAGTTACTATTCAATTGAAAGAATATAGAAAGTAACTTTCAATTCCAAAGTTTCGATATTAAATTTGAAATTCCAATTGTATTAGATTAATTACTTCAAAATAAAATTTGAAATTTGCATTTTGAAAATTTTATAGTACATTTGCAGTCCAATAAATAATTGGCGTCGTGGCCGAGCGGCTAGGCTGGGCTCTGCAAAAGCTCCTACTCCGGTTCGAATCCGGACGATGCCTCAGAAGAGATACAGAAATGTATCTCTTTTTTTATGTCTAATTTTTATAAAAAATTAATTAAAGATAACCTTCGAATCCGGACGATGCTATGAAAAATATACCGAAACCTATCTCTTTTTTTATGTCTATTATTTGAAGAAAAATATTAAAAACATAGGAGAAATTAAGGATAGTTAAGTCTTAATTTATAAATACTAAAAACTAGTAAGTATAAAAAAACGCTCTCAAGGAGCGTTTATATTACTGTTTATGTTCAATTTTATTAATGAATTGTTTTGCTCTTTCTTTTTCTCCTGGGAAAAATCCTTGTGTCATTAAAACCACTCCAAAGACCATTAAAACAATACAAATTCCTTTTTTAATTATAAGAATATTAGAAGGAGTCATTTTGTTTTTTAATTGTTTAGCTAAAACTATTTTCAAACTATCCACTAACAAATAAGTAATGATTACTGTAGTAAAAAAAGTTAACATTCTGGAAGTTTGCATGTCCAGTTTTGGTCCAACTGATATAATTACTGCCATCCAAAATCCTAAAACTCCAATATTAATAATATTTAAAAAGAACCCTTTAAAAAATAAACTCAAATAGTTTTTACGTATAATTTCATTATCAATTGCTTTGGTATCAATCTTCTTTCCTTTTTTTAATTTGATAAAGGAAATTAACCCGTAAGCAAGCATTAACATCCCTCCAAAAATAAAAATTGAAGGTTCATCTTTTAAAGCTTTAATCATTCTATAACTTCCTAAATAGGCTAAAGAAAGGAAAAATACATCAGCTAATACAACCCCTAAGTCAAATACAATAGCAGCCCTAAATCCTTTTATTATACTGGTTTCAAGTAAAATAAAAAAAACAGGACCAATCATAAAACTTAAAAATATTCCCCAAGGAATACCAGATAAAATATCGTTTATCATTAAGATTATAAATTTATTTTATAATAAAAGAATGCAATTTAATTCATTTCTTCTATTTTTCCTCCCAGTACAGTGGCTTTATTTATTTGTTTTGGTTTTCCATAAATCATTACGGAGCCTCCTGCCCTTACTTTTGCGTCTACTAAGGTTGTTGCATGTATTTCAGCCGAACCTCCCGCAGAAACGTTTATTGTAGTTTGTGAAGTATGTAAATCAGCTGCTTCTAGAATACCGCCCGTCATAATAGTTACTTCTTGATTATTGGCTTTACCTGATAATTCAATTAAACCACCAGTTACAGCTTTTACATTCGCTTTTTCAGCATCAATTTCTAAATGAATTTCAGCTCCTTCCCTAGCACTAATATTCATAATAGTCGCTTTAAAAACAGCGTTACTTGAAACATAAGAACCTTCGCTAGCACTTACTTCATCAATATTTTTGAAATACAATTGAATTGTAATATCATCACCTGAAAGTAATTTAGGAAAAGGCATTCTAATTTTTAATTCTCCGTTTTTATTAACCGTTTCTAATTCTGAAGCTCTACTTCCTTTGATGACGATTTTGTTTTCATTACTCGCAATCAATTTGACATTTACTTTGTCGAAAACACTTACTGCATTAAAATCTCCTAAACTCTTCGTAACCTGTGCAAATGTGATTTGGGAAAAAATCACTAAAGCTAACATCCATACTTTTTTCATTTTTTTTCTTTTGATAATTATTCATTTCTTTTGATAAAGTTGAAATCCAATTGTTTTTTAACTAAATCTGCGTTCTTAACAGTAACGTAGATTTCATCTCCTAATTGCAACAATCGTTCCGAAGTAGCACCTACTAAGGCATATTGTTTTTCATCAAATGAATAATAATCTTCTTTTATATCACGGGTACGAACCATTCCTTCGCACTTATTTTCGACAATTTCGACATAAATTCCCCATTCTGTAACCCCTGAAATAACTCCCAAAAATTCTTGGTCTTTATGATCTTGCATGTATTTCACCTGCATGTATTTGATAGAATCTCTTTCAGCATTAGTGGCCAAACCCTCCATAGTAGAACAATGCAAACATTTGGTTTCATACACTTCTTCATCCACTGATTTTCCTCCGTCAAGGTAAAATTGTAACAAACGATGTACCATGACATCAGGATAACGACGAATTGGAGAAGTAAAATGAGAATAATAATCAAAAGCCAATCCGTAATGTCCAATATTATCTGTTGAATATTTAGCTTTACTCATCGAACGAATCGCTAAAGTATCGATTAAATTTTGTTCTTTTTTTCCACTTACATCAGCCATTAATTGATTCAATGATTTCGAAATATCATCTTTATTTCTAAAATCAATTTTATAACCAAACTTAGCAATAACGGTTTGCATCGCTATTAATTTATCTTCATTAGGTTCGTCGTGAATACGATAAATAAAGGTTTTCTTTTGTTTACCAATGTATTCAGCCACTTTCTTATTAGCCAAAAGCATGAATTCTTCAATCAAATGATTGGCATCTTTCGATATTTTAAAATACACTCCTTCTGGTTCTCCATCTTGATCCAAATTGAATTTTACTTCCACTTTATCAAATGAAATAGCTCCAGCTTGCATTCTTTTACGACGGAAAATCTTGGCTAATTCATCTAATTTAAGCGTTGCTGAGACAATTTCTGGCGAAACTTGATACGAACTACCGGTAATTGAAATATCTTCAGGAATAGTATCGTCTTTCGTTTCTATAATATATTGCGCTTCTTCGTAAGCAAAACGTTGGTCAGAGAAAATAACTGTTCTACCAAACCATTGATTCACTACTTGACATTTCTCAGTAATTTCAAAAACAGCTGAAAAAGTATATTTTTCCTCTTGTGGACGTAATGAACAAGCAAAATTGGATAATACTTCTGGTAACATTGGTACTACTCTATCAACTAAATAAACCGATGTTGCTCTTTGATAAGCTTCATCATCTAGAATAGTTCCTTCTTCGAGATAATACGAAACATCAGCAATGTGAATTCCTATTTCGTAATTTCCATTCTCAAGTTGTTTGAATGATAAAGCATCATCAAAATCTTTGGCATCTTTTGGATCAATCGTAAACGTTAGCGTATCACGCATGTCACGACGATTGGCAATTTCAGCTTCACTAATCGAAGTATCAATCTTTTGTGCATAGGTTTCCACTTCAATAGGAAATTCAGCTGGCAAACCATATTCGGCTAAAATAGCATGAATTTCGGTATCGTGTTCTCCAGGTTTTCCTAAAACTTTTATCACTTTTCCAAAAGGACTATCGGCTCTTTTTGGCCAATCTTCGATATGAACTAAAACCACATCA
>JAHEBK010000056.1 GCA_024642295.1 Flavobacterium sp.
TTGGAGCGTATTTTTTAACTGTTCTATATTTGGAATGCTATGTTCGACTATGTTTTTGTATGCTGCAATATGCATCGCGGTAGGAAAGGTGTCGTTTGAAGATTGAGATTGATTCACATCATCGTTGGCTTTTATGAATGGCTCATCTTTTCCAATATTTAGTCCTTGAAGTACTTGTGCACGATTTGCAATCACTTCATTCACATTCATATTACTTTGTGTACCCGAACCAGTTTGCCAAATCACCAAAGGAAATTGGTCGTCTAATTTTCCCGCTAAGATTTCATCACACACGGTTGCAATAGCATTTCTTTTTTTAATAGATAAAATACCCAAATCATAATTAGTAAATGCGGCGGCTTTTTTCAAATAAGCAAATCCCAATATAATATCCTTAGGCATTGAAGCTGGGTTTCCTATTTTAAAATTGACTCTAGAACGTTCTGTTTGTGCTCCCCAATATTTGTCAGCAGGTACAGCAACTTCTCCTAAGGTATCTTTTTCAATTCTAAATTTCATGATTAAGTTATTTAATATGATTGCTATTTTACAATTGATGCGTAAAGAAAAAATATGATTTTACGCTATATGATCTAATCAAATTTACGCATTATTATTTTTTATATAAATTGATTTGTTTTTTATTGTTGCAAAAAGATTTAAACGCTATATTTGTGGCTATATTCAAAAATTCCGGAAAACATGTTTGAATTTTCACAGTACTTAGGCTTTTTACTTTTCTTAACCATTCTTACAATAGGATTTTGGTTAATGTTTTTCTTAGTTGGTTTCGTTCAATATTGGATTGGCGGCGCTTTATGGGAAAGATATAAAGAAAAGAAAGCAAAGAAACAAGAATCACTTTAAGACTTAATTTGATTTAAAATAAAAAAGGACTCCATATCGAGTCCTTTTTTTGTTTGATGTGATTTTTAAAAATCTCCATCTCCATTATCATTACTTTGTGATCTTTTACCTTTTTCACTTTCTTCTTTCTTTTTATTGAAACGATAAGTGAATGATAAGTTAATTTGTCTGACTCTAAATTGTAGTTCAGAATAGGATTCAATTTGACCAGGGATATATGTTTTAAACCTTCTTTTTCCGGAGTTGAAAAGATCACTAACATTTAGCGAAATCGTAGCTTTGTCTTTAAAAACATCTTTGCTGAAGGCAAGGTTAACTGTTGACATGCTCAAGTACTTTCCTTGAATGCTTTTTTGAGGTGCAAAATACATGATATTTGTTTGCCAATCAATTTTATAGGGTAGGGTGATCTTAGAGTTTAACCTTGTAAACCAACCCAGTGTGCTACGGTCAAAATTTTGATAAACTGGTATATTGTTGATATCAGTATAGGTATAATCCCCCTTGACGGTGCTACTAAATAAATTAAAATTGCTGTTTAATCTCCACCACTTGTATGGTGAATAATTTAAATTAAACTCAAAACCGAAACGATCTTCATCAGATAAATTGATTGGAGTAGTAAGTATTACGGGTGTAATAACCGTTTTTCCGTTAACTTCAGTTTCTACGGTATCTCCGTTTGGTCTTCGGATGAATTGAAAGACAGAAGTACTTTTGTTGTAAAATATAGAAGAGGTCAACGTAGCTTTTCCGATTTTGGCTAAATAGGCTAATTCATAAACATCAGTAAAAGATGGGTTTAAATCAGGGTTTCCTTGGAAAATATTTACGTTGCTTGAATATCTCGAAGCTGGATTTATATATCTTGAACGTGGACGAGAAACCCTTTTACTGTAATTTAAAGAGATGCTATTGTCATCTGTAATTTGATAGGTAAAAAAAGCACTTGGGAATAAATTGTTGTATTTTTTAGTATTAAAATTATTGGACGAAAGTAAATTAATGTCAATGTTAGAGTCTTCGTATCGTAATCCTAGTAAGTAAGAAATCTTATTAATTTTCGAACCATACTGTGTGTATACTGCATTTACGTTTTCTTTGTATTCTAGTATGTTACTGTAATTTGTATTAGGATTGTATTGGTTCTTTGAATCAATATTTCCTATTTCATAATCAGTAGTGATTACAGTAAATGAACCTTTGTATCCCGCTTCAAATTGGCTGTTTTCACCAAGTGGTAAGACATAATCTGCTTGTAAAATATTGGTGATGTCTTTTGCAATTGTTATGTTATATTCTTTGGTTGGGGCATCAGTTGATCCAATTATTTGGTCTGTTATTACTGCGTTGTCAATATCATTGCTTGTAGATGTTGAGAAGTCAACGGTTAATTTGTGACCGTCTTTTTTAAATTTTTTGGTAAAATTAGAAGAGTATTGGAAATCGTTATCCTTTGAATTTTGGCTATTATAGCGATTTCTGAGGAAGAAATTATTGTCCTCATAATTGTATAAATTAACATCTTCATTGTTGTCACCATCTTGATTTCTGTATTTAATAGCATTAGTCCAAGTTGTGGTTGGTGTTAAAAATAAGTCGATACCAAAATTAGTACTGTAGTTCTTTCTTTTACGTTCTCTATTATTCACCTCATTAATTATTTTATCTAGTGAATTGTCACTATTTAAATAATTGTTGTTTGTTTTAGTTCTTCCTGGAGAATTACTGTCATTATATCCAAAACTTGAAAAGATATTGTAATAATTTGTTTTGTAGTTAAGGTTGGTATTCAAATCTAAGTTTTTTGGATTTCCAACTGTAGCTGTAACAGAACCGTTAAAACCGTTGTTTTTACCTCTTTTTAAAACAATATTGATTATTCCTGCACCACCTTCAGCATCGTATCTTGCAGAGGGATTAGTGATTACTTCGACTTTGTCCAAGGCATCAGAAGGAATGGAGCGTAAGGCATCGTTAATATTTGTAGCGTTAGTTGGTCTTCCGTCAATTAGAATACGTACATTTTCGTTTCCTCTTAAACTTACTGTTCCATCAGTATCGACAGTTACCGATGGAACATTATTAAGTACATCACTAGCTGTTCCTCCTTTTACTGTCAGATCTTGACCAACATTAAAGATTTTTTTATCTAATTTAATTTCAACAGAGGATTTTTCTGCTTTTATAATTACTTCATTAAGTTGAGCAGCATCTTCAACTAATAAAATGGTACCTAATGAAGTACTTTTTTGAAGCAATCGTTGTTGAATTTCGATTGGTTTGAACGAAATAAATTCAATTTTTATGTTGTATATCCCAGGATAAATTTCAATGTCGAATTCACCTTTAGCATTTGTAATTCCTCCAGCTAAAGCTCTAGGATTTTTAGGGTTTGTGAAGGTAATTGTTGCGTATTCTAGTACTTGTTTACTGGTTTTTTCGATAACAGTTCCAGAAACTCTAATTTTTTCTTTTAATGGTGGTTTTCCCTGAGCGTAGCTATTAAAAAGCAAGAATAGAAAACTAAGAGTTATAATGAAATTAAATTGATAGCGCATTTTGATGTTTTTTATTTGTTTCTTTTGAATGCAGAATACGGTTAGGGTTTAATGTTCACTATTTAAATTTGTGAAATTTATTTTATAAAAGAATTTAGTTTATCAATTTCTCTACCAATTATTGCTCGATCTCCATCAATCAAGATAGGTCTTTCGATTAAAATGGGGTTTTTAAGGACTATTTCAATAATATCATCATCAGTAAGATATATATTTTTGTAGTTTTCTATCCAAATTTTTTCTTTTTTACGAACTATTTCTATCGGAGATAAGTTTAATTTTTTTAACAAAAGAGTCAGCTCTTCCTTCGAAGGTGGTGTTTCTAAATATTTTATAATTTCAAAATCGAGGTTTTTATCTTCAATAAATGCTAAACAATTTCTTGATTTCCCACATCTTGGGTTGTGATAAATTTGTATCATAAAAAGGATTTGAATTATATCTAAAAAGAATTAAGTTAAATAGGAAATTTAATAGTAAAAAAACGCTTCTGTCGGCTATAAATAAGATTTGAAATCTTATATTAGTGCAAAATTAAACGTAATATAAATGTTTCTTGAACAAGGTATAAAAGTAGAGAATAATTTTGGTAAATACATTATAGGTTCTTTGTTGATTATTGCTATTTCTTTTATCGGTCAACTTCCATTATTAGCAGCTATACTTTATCAAATTTTTGTAAATGGAAGAAAGTATCAGACAAATAATTTTGAATTGATGCATTTTTTTGAACCTAATTTCACCTTGTTCTTAATCTTGATACCGTCTGTTATTACATTGTTTGGAATATATTTTATTATTCGTTATTTACATGGTCAAACATTACTTTCTGTAACAACAGCAAGGGAATCGATTGATTGGAGTAGAGTGTCTTTCTCGTTTGCATTATGGACTTTAATTACAATTGCAAGTGTTTTAGTCACATTTTACATAAATCCAGAGAATTTTAAGGTTAATTTCAATTTAGTACCTTTTTTAGTATTAGTACTCATTGGAACTCTTTTAATCCCTTTTCAAACGACTGTTGAAGAATATGTTTTTAGAGGTTATTTGATGCAAGGTTTTGCTAATTTGGCTCGAAATAGATGGTTTCCATTAGTGATGACATCCGTTATTTTTGGGTTAATGCATCTAGCTAATCCAGAAGTGGAAAAAATGGGAAGCATAATTCTAGTCTATTACATTGGTACAGGATTATTTTTAGGAATTATTACCTTGATGGATGAGGGAATGGAATTGGCGTTAGGTTTTCATGCCGCTAATAATTTGGTTAGTGCACTATTAGTAACTTCGGATTGGTCCGCCTTTCAAACCCATTCTATTTTTAAGGATGTTTCGGAACCTAAAGTTGGTTTTGATATAATTTTACCAGTAGTCGTAATTTATCCTTTTCTTTTGTTTATTTTTAGTAGAAAATACAAATGGTCCGATTGGAAAAAAAAATTAATTTAAAATAATCATAAATACAATAATAATGAAAGAGATTACATATAAAAATATCCATAATCGGTTTAGATTAAATGGTTCTTATTATAACCGTGAAGATTTATGTATGCTAGGATATACTTTAATTAAAGAAGGTGATGAATATGAAAAATCAATTGGTGACTTTATTCTAGATTGGTTTGATGATAAATCTTATGTTGAAATGCAGACTTCTGGTACAACTGGAGTGCCAAAAGTAATTAGAGCTGAAAAACAAAAGATGGTAAATTCAGCTCTTGCTACTGGTGATTTTTTTGAATTAAGTCCAGGAGATAAAGTCTTATATTGTTTGCCAACACGTTATATTTCAGGTAAAATGATGTTGGTTAGAAGTTTTATTTTGGGATTGGATGTTCATTTTGTGCAACCTACTTCAAAACCTTTAGCTAAGAACACAGATAAATTTGACTTTGCAGCAATGGTCCCATTACAAGCTCAAAATTCATTATCGGGATTAAAAAATATTAAAAAGCTTATTATTGGAGGAGCTAAAATGGGTAAAAACTTAGAAAATAAATTAAAGAAAGCATATCATACAAAAATTTATGAGACCTATGGTATGACTGAAGCTATGAGTCATATTGCTGCCAAAAGACTTGGTGATGAAGTATTCACACTGTTGCCTCATATCCAGATTTCAAAAAATGAAAATGGCTGTTTAGTTATTGATGCTCCTCATGTTTCTGATGAAAAAATTGTTACTAATGATTTGGTAGATATTATAAATAAAAAGCAATTTGTGTTTTTAGGGCGTGCAGATCATGTTGTAAATAGTGGTGGTATAAAATTGATTCCTGAGATAATTGAAGAGAAATTGGCACATTATATTGATACTCCCTTTTTTGTTGGAGGAATTCCTGATACTGATTTGGGAGAAAAATTAGTTTTAGTAATTGAAGGAAATGAGCGGGAACTTGATGAAAATATATTTGAAGATTTAGATAAATATGAAAAACCAAAAAAGGTATTTTTTATTCCTAAATTCATACAATCTGAAAATAGTAAAATAAAGAGAAAAGAAATTCTAAAAAAGTTAAAATAACAAATTTAAAAGTATGAGTAAACAGACAGAGGCTATCCTTATTGGGACAGCCTCTGTTTTTGTTTTGATTAAAAAAACGAATTAATCTTGATTAATTGTTTTTCTGTATGGGAAAGCGTTAAAAATGTGTCTTTTAGCAAAACGACCTGGAGAATCTGCATTCACCATTTTCACGTAAGTTGCTTTTGGTACACTGATATACTCATAAACACTACCATTGGAGAAATTTACGATTAACCTACCTTCGACAAATTTGTAATCAGTGATTGTAGAAGTAGTAATTGTCTCGTTGTATTCTGGTAAATTAGCTTTAATCGTTTCAGGATTGATGCTAACCAAAAAGTGATATGCTTCAATAATACTTTTACTATTTTCTTCTGCAGCTTTTAAACCAGTATCATCACCTTGAAATTTATCAGGATGTGCTTCTTTCATCGCATTGCGATATATGGTTTTAAGATCTTTTAATGTTGCAGTTTTATCTACATTTAGCAGTTTGCGGTATTCAACTATTTTTTTCATAAATAAGGTAACTACTTGTTTTTTATGATGAAATCAATACAGTTTGATTTCAAAATCAACAATTTTTTGCAAAGGTACACTTTTTTTTAAGTTTATGGTTCACTTATAAAAAATATTAAAAAAAGAGTAACAATGCCTTATTTTACTAGTAAAATCATTGATTATTGTTCTGGTTTTAGGTTTGCTTTGTCGAAATTTTTTGATTTTTTCGGATATTTATTAAAACTGATGTCGCTTGGGTTTTCGATAATTGATTTGATGGTAACTAAATCACCTACAGCGTGTTTACTCATCACCATTTTGTAATCTAATAAAAATTCACCACAAAAAAAGTTGTTGTTTTCATCTTTCTCAATTATTCCTGTATAAATTCCTTTTTGTAATATTCTGTCTTCTGAAGCTTTTGTCATCTTATATAAATTAAGTGGCAAAGTTAATCAATTATAAAGTCTAATTTTTGATTTTGGAGATTCTTGTTATATTTGCTTATGGATAAAATCTTTCGACCTAGCCCTAATTCTTTTAAGAATACTTTTTGCGCTTTTAAAGAAGTGGATGTAGTTATTATCAAAGGATGGCAACCACAATTTCAAAGTAAAGCGGGGAGTTCCTATTATTATACAAAAGAGGGAATGTATCGGTATTCCAATCATTGGGGACGATTAGCCAATAGCAAATGGCGGTTGATACCTATTGAACCTGCAACGCAAGCTAAGAAAAAATTAGGTTTTGCTTTATGGGATGAGTTTTATCCTGATAATGCTGAGGATAAACTCTATTATTTAAAAGTGGACTATCTCTCGAATACGGTCAATTATGAGCATAAAAACAATACAGAATACGACGGGAAATCTATTTTAAGGACTAGTTTTGAAACTACCAAAAAAATTAAACAAATAAGAAATTTACAGCAACTCACTTCATGGGCTAAATATTTTGAATATGAAGATTTGAATGTTTTAAGAAAACAGATTATTGAGGAATTGGTTTACACGAATAAATCACTTGAAGAAATCAAGGGAGAGTTGTTAAAAAATGAATAGTTATTAATTCGCTGGATACAATATTAAATAAGGTCTATTCTAATTTATTGTAGTACAAATTCCACTACTTAAAGTAGGAAATTTTTAAAAAGCGCTTTCTGTTTTAATGGCTAACTAGAACTAACATTAACGATTAATTCTCTTACTTGATGTCATCAGTCTAGGCGAAAACAGCTTTTGATTTATTTAAGATTAGTTCATTTATATTTTAGATATTAGTTGTTTAATTTTGTTTACCAATTGAACTTAAAAAACATAAAACTCATGAAATATTTTTCCCTTTCCAAAACAGTGATCTTACTGCTTTGTGTTTTTACAATTACTAATGTTGTAGTAGCTCAGTCAGATTCAGATAAAGCCAATGCCATCGTTGACCAAATGCTCACGGCCATGGGCGGTAGTAAGAATTACAACAATACACATTATATACAATGGGAATTTGGAAAAAGAAAATTGTATTGGGACAAATGGTCAGGAGATGTCCGGATTGAAAGTACTGAAAACAATCAATGTATTTTGGTCAATGTAAATACATTAAAAGGAAAAGTTTTTGAAAATGGAATCCCTGTGGAAGATGATGTTAAAATTAACAAATTACTCAAACAGGCCAAAAACTGGTGGATAAATGATTCGTATTGGTTAGTCATGCCATGGAAATTGCAAGATCCTGGTGTAACTTTAACGTATATTAAAACAGATGTACTTCCTGACGGAAAAGCTGCCGATATTTTGCAACTCACATTTAGTACAGTAGGTGTAACACCAGACAATAAATATTGGGTTTATGTAGACCAACAAGATCACTTGATTAAGCAATGGTCTTTTTATAAAAATTTTAATGATGCCGAGCCTCAGTTTACAAGAGCTTGGGATAATTATCAAAAAACAGGAGCTATTTTATTATCCTATAATAGGAGTAAAGGTGCAGGAGGTCCCAGAAATGTAGTGGTAAGTACTAATCTGGATTCGGCTATTTTTACTAAATTATAAAGTTATTTAAAAGAGATGTACACCACATCTTTTAACAAAATATTTTTTTTATCAAAATCAGAACCTGTCTTGTGGTTTGCTAATTTTTA
>JAHEBK010000384.1 GCA_024642295.1 Flavobacterium sp.
TTGTTAGATTCAAAAGCTACTAAAGAATGTTTGGATATTTTAGTAGATTCGCTAAAAGGACAGCAAATAGATAAGGTGGTAGGGGCAGAAAGTAGAGGTTTTTTATTCGGAATGTTATTATCACAAGAGCTAAAAGCAGGCTTTGTCCCTGTTCGAAAACCAAACAAATTGCCTTTTGATACGATTTCGGTTTCTTATGATTTGGAATACGGAACGGATACCTTAGAAATTCACAAAGACGCCATTCAAAAAGGGGACAAAGTATTGATTCATGATGATGTTTTGGCAACTGGAGGAACAGCTAAGGCAGTTTGCGAGTTGGTGGAACAATTAGGAGGTGAAATTGTACAGCTTAATTTCTTAATGGAAATAAGCTTTCTTAAAGGGAGAGAAAGGTTTCAGGGAAAGAATATCTTTACTGTATTAGAGTATTAATACAAAGATCTCGTTGTGATGTAATATCGGTATGCAATGATAGCCAATTGCCATTTTTTGGCTTTGGCCAAATCTACTCCTCGTTTTGTGAAACTAGGTAAAAGGGGTTTGTTAATATGTGCCAGGATTTTGTACATGAATATTTTTAGTTAAAGATATTGAATTATTTTAAACCGAATAAATCGTTATTCATTGAAAATTCTCCCGTTGTGACTTTATGACATTTACACTATTTTTGCATTTTGAGGAATGATACACGCTGTTTTATTTTCAAAATCAATTGAAAAACAAAACTATATTTATGTTAAAAGCTAATGAATTACTTTAATTTACATACGCACGTATATACAAATCAAGGCGGGGTACTGGAATTAGTCAATCAATATCCTCAGGAATTTGATGCTAGTTTTCCGTACTATTCCATTGGGATTCATCCTTTGTTTATTAATGAAGAAAGATTGGAAAGTGATTTTGAAGTGATAGAACAAAAAATAAGTTCTTCTTCTTGTTTAGCTATAGGCGAATGCGGATTGGATAAACGTAGCGAAACTGATTTTGAAGTACAACTAGCAATATTAGAAAGACAATTGTTATTGGCCGAAAAACATCAAAAACCAGTAGTGATACATTGTGTACATGCTTTTCAGGAATTAGTCGAATTGAAGAACAAATTAAAAATTACGACTCCAATTCTAATTCATGGTTTTTCCAAAAAGGAGCAACTTGCAAAACAACTTTTGGATAATGGATTTTACTTATCATTTGGTAAAAATTTGTTGCGTAATCCTGAATTGGAAACCGTTTTTGAGAAAACACCAGATAATCGTTTTTTTCTCGAAACGGATATGGTCGAAGAAGGAATTCATGAAGTGTATGCTTTAGCAGCAAAATATAAAAAGATTACAATAACGGAATTGCAACAAATTATTTCGAATAATTTCAATACCGTTTTTACAAATAAACAAATAACTAAATAACCAAATATACTTTTGATTATGGCTGAATGGACCGAAAGAGCGGAGCTTTTATTTGAAAAAGAAGGATTAGAAAAATTACAAAAAGCCCATGTATTAGTCGTTGGGCTAGGGGGAGTAGGTTCCTTTGCTGCAGAGTTTTTGGCTAGAGCAGGAGTAGGAAACATGACTATTGTTGATGGAGATGTGGTGGATATTACTAATATTAACCGACAACTTCCAGCATTGCATTCTACGGTTGGACAACCTAAGATTGATATCGTAGGAGACCGATTGATGGACATAAACCCAGAATTAAACTTAATTCGAATCAAAGAATTTCTTTCTCCTGAAAGAGCTTATGAATTGGTTTCAAAAGAATACGATTACGTTTTGGACTGTATTGATAGTGTTACGCCAAAGCTTAATTTGATAATTTCAGCTAGACGCAAAAAAGTAAGAATCATTTCGAATATGGGTGCTGGTGGGAAAATGGATGCGTCAAAAGTGAAAGTAGCCGACATCAGTAAAACTACCAACTGTTATTTGGCAAAAACCATTCGAAAAAGACTTAAAAAGGAAAAAATAAACAAGGTTAAAGTGGTTTTTTCAACGGAGATTCAAAAAGAGTCTAGCTTAAAAATGACTGATGGTTCTAATTTTAAAAAATCATTTTATGGAACCAACAGTTATATGCCAGGACTATTTGGTTTACATGCCGCTGAAACCGTAATTCGGTTTTTGCTAAAATAAGGCACAATAAGATATACATAACTATGTTTTACTAGAATAAGCAAAGCATCTTTCTATTCTATAAAAAATACTATGAACCGATGTGTTTTAAAAACTTTATACTTGAATAAATATAGAAACTAAAAAAAATGATACAAACTGTAATTTTTGATATGGATGGTGTAATTGTAGATACAGAACCCGTACATCGTTATGCTTATTTCCAACA
>JAHEBK010000385.1:0-597 GCA_024642295.1 Flavobacterium sp.
AAAATAATTAGACTTTTTTATGCCAAGTGTAAACAAATTACCTGTATTTCAAATGCCTAAAAAGGCTTAATTTAAGCGTGAATTTAGTCAATGTAAAAGAAACTCGTGTATGGTTTTCGGGCATAAATCTACCTGAATCCTGTAGGATGTCACTAGAATAAAAAAAATAGAGTTACGCATACATAATATACGCTTAACTCTGTTTAGTCTCTGTTTTAATCCTAGCGAATTAATATTACTTTTCTCATATTAATTACAGGTAGTGTAAATCTAATATAACCCTTTACGCATTTTCAATTATTTCACCATCTATAATATCGATTTCGTCTTTAGGGTTCTCTAACTTATTCCACTCTGGAGTTTGTTCATTCAAAGGTTTACCATTTAGATATATTTTCTTATTTACTTCCAAGTAAAAGTTAAGCTCTTCCGTTGTCAATCTGCTGAAATCATACTCCAAAGTAATATTAAAATTGGCGTCTATGCTTAATGAATCCCCATACCCCCTATCTTTGGCTTGGGTTTGAAGGAAAAACTTAATACTGTTAAAGTGTCCACTTTCGACCAATTCGAATAACTTAATATCCGCAATGTCCT
>JAHEBK010000385.1:607-2340 GCA_024642295.1 Flavobacterium sp.
CTTTAGTGTTTCTCTAGCTGAAATACAAGCTTGTTCTAAATCAGGATTCCTACTAAATCTAGAGTACACAGTAGAAGGTGCAACATCTAAAATCTTTGCAACAACTCTTTTATTACCTCTTGCAAGTGAAATAGCGTCAAGGTACTCTTCTTCGCTGTGGTGAACATCTGGAATAACTTCATCTTTGTTAGGTCTATTGTTATTGTATTCTTCTTGAATTTGTGAATTTGCATTTATACGATGTTTCAAATTCCAAGGTGCGCTATAACCTAAAATCTCCGCACACTTGTTTAAATCCCATCCGTTCTTTTCTAGTGTTTCTAGAATTTGTTCATCTGTAACTCTTATTCCTACTGCCATTATTCGCCACCATTAAGAAATTGAATATTATTACCAAATTCAGTAACAACATTATTGATGATTTCCTTTTGTTCGGGAGTTAGGTTTTCATCTTCCGACATTTTGTCTAATTTAGCAATCGATAAAGCAAAAGGTACACTAAAACAGTTAAGTGAATTACCTGATAATTCCTTTATACTCTCGATTAATTGTTCTCTTGTTTTGGTCATTAATCACCTCTCTTTCTATAAACAAAATCATTAACTTCTAATATGATGTATTGGTTTAATAAGTGTCGTAAAAACTTGACTTGAATCAATGTCATTTCATGATAATTTGATTTATTCAAACCCCAAGGAGTCAACATAGCGTTAATATATGGATAGTCAAAGTATTGATTTATTAATTCTTTATCCTGAATGATTTCTGCAATCATTAATTCCTTTTGGGTGTTGTTTTTCATTCCTTCTAAAATCATTTCTTTATTAGGTTCACTATCTCGCATTACGGGGGATTCTGTTGCTGTAAAAGGTATAAGTGCTCCCATAGTATCTTTTACGAAGTCATTAGCTTTAGATTCTGTTTCTTGTATATTTGTATTTTTATTTGTGTTCATTTTATTATCTCCTTTAGATTTTTAGTTTTACCAACCGTTTAGCTGGTCATATTTGATTTGTAAATATTTCTCCGCTATGAAGACTCGTCTTATTAAGCCTTGCCTAGTCTCTCTATCAGAACCTAGATTGTCAAAATGTCTCAATAATTTTCTTTTATATAATCTTAGGAATTCATCCCAATTCCAGTAATAGTTAATCTGTTCTAATAAACCTTCTAAATGGTTTTCTAACTCTTCATATGTAGCGGTCTTTATCTCCCTGTTATGGTTTCGCCACATCTTTTTATATTCGTAATTCTCTTGTATCTTTACCCTTTGTTCTAGGATATATAAGTTTAATCTTGGGACTTGTAGCTCTAGCCTAGCTCTATTTATGCTTAGAAACGTTCTAACAGGCTTTAATCGTTTGTTTATCCTGTTCATAAGGATAGTAATTCTCTTATGAGTTATTACCCATATGGGGATTAGTATTTCTATATTTGGTATTGGTATTAGCATTCAGATTTTCCCTCCGTGTTTTTTATACATACCATTTGCTTGATTATTTAGACCAGCTAGACCAGCATAGACCACCTGTTTTCATATACTTTTATAAAAAAAGATTTGGTAAAACTCTATATAATTAGGTGGTCTGAGGCGGTCTACATTATTTATAAATCTAATAAACATGTTACCTATACACTTTTGTTCTACCTATACACTTTTTGGCATTTTTACCATTTATTCCCTATGTATTGTTTCTATATAGGCTTATATGCAAAATGGTGTAAAAGTGTAT
>JAHEBK010000386.1 GCA_024642295.1 Flavobacterium sp.
TTTTCAGCATCAGAGAAGGTTTCAGTAGGTTTTGCAATAATTGCTAAGTCGTATTTTTTTAAAGCATCTAAAGTACTATTTGGATTTTTAGCAACAGAATCTAGGGTAAAAGGACCAATGTGGTAACTTTCTCTTATTTGTAAAAGAAATTTAGCCATAAAAATCTCTTTCAATTCTCCGTTTCCTTTGATTACTGCAATTTTCTTTTGTTTTTCAGTAGCTACTTTGTTTAAGGCATCTGCAATGGAATATTCTAAATGTTGTACGGAGCCAATTACTTTTTCGGTTGTTGAAGCGCCCATGATGTTTTTTAATAATGGGATATTGACTTCTTTGTTTTTGTAATAGGCAATTGCCCAAGGAAAAACCATGGCTTGTGATTGTTTTCCTTTGTCGTCAACGGTAATATTTACGGGGGTAAGTCCTTTGATGTAAAGATTTTTGATGTTGTCCATACTAGAATCTTCATTTTCTAGCGGATTGATAAATTCAAAGCTAATGTTTTTATTATACGCTTGAAATTCTTCTAATAATTGCTTGGTTTCTTGCTGTAGTCGTTTGAATTCAGCAGGCAAATCTCCTTGCATATAAATTTTGATATACAAAGGTTCGGTTACTTGATTTACAATGTTTAAAGAAGTGTCTGATAAAGTATATCTTTTGTCTTTTGTTAAATCAAATCGGTGAAAAAAGAAATTTCCTAATAGGTTTAATGCAATTAAAAGCACTATAGTAAAAACAAGTGGTTTAAGGTTTTTATTTTCAGAATTTGCCATTACAATTGAACAGATTTAAGTTTGTAAACGGTAAATGAAAGAAAAGCAATAGTGATGCTTGAAAAATAAAGAATGTCTCTGGTGTCTATCACGCCACGGCTCATGCTTTTAAAATGTTCTTGCATTCCAAATCCTGAAATTAGATTTGAGAAACTAGGTGTTAAATTTGATAATCCATCAAATCCAAAATAGAAAAAGAAAGATAAAAAAACAGCTATTAGAAAAGCGACAATTTGGTTTTCAGAAAGTGTTGAAGTAAAGATTCCAATTGCAGCATAACCTGCAATTAGAAACAACAGTCCAAAGTAAGCACCAATGGTACTTCCCATATCCATATTACCTTGAGGTAAACCTAGATTTGAAATCGCAAAAACGTAGATAAACGTTGGGATAATAGCAATAAAGATTAATGTAAAAGCGCCTAAAAATTTACCGTTTACAATTTGCCACAATGACAAAGGCTTGGTTAGAAGTAATTCTAAAGTTCCTTGTTTTTTTTCATCCGAAAAACTACGCATGGTAACAGCAGGAATTAAAAAGATTAATATCCATGGAGACAACGTAAAAAACGGACTCATGTCTGCAAAACCTGAATTTAGAATGTTGTAATCACCTTCAAATACCCATAAAAACAATCCGTTGAGAATTAAAAAAAGTGCAATTACCAAATATCCAATGGGTGAACCAAAAAAGGATTTTATTTCTCGTAAAACTATTGATTTCATTAATTTTAGTTTAAAGTTTCAGGTTTAAAGTTTCAGCTAAGAATCTTTAAACAAATTTTATTGTTATAATATCCCTATAATTCAATCCTAATAAACTATTTGCAGAACCTACGGTTGATGGATTGCTTCTAAAGATAGCTATTTCAAGAAAACCAGCTTCGTTAAAAATGGCTAACTTTTCTCCTTCGTAATATTTTATAGGATATTTTTCAGAAATGGCAATTGAAGAATATCGGGGTAATATTGTTTTAATATTTTTGGTTTTCATTACTATTTCATAAGGGCGTCCTTTAGCAGCTTCTATGAATTGTTTTTTCGAAATATTGGTGACTACATTTCCAAATTGGTCAATATAGATAACATGACCTTTGAGTGAATTATTGTCTTCAGAAACTATTGCTTTTAACTCGGTAACTTCTTTGATTGAAGTAATTTCTTTTCCGATAACATTTAACAAACCACCTCTAGCGATATGGCAGGCTACTTTGACAAAAATATCTAAATCGGTAGCGTCATTTGGAAAACGATCATGTACATTGATAGCTACAATTTTTTGAGGGACAATCTTTTGCGAAAGCATGCTTAATATGCCATTATCAGCAGCAATAAAATAAGAATCGTTCCATTGCATGGCAATATGTTGGTTTTCTTTATTCATTTCTAAATCGACACCAATTAAGTGCACTGTTCCTTTTGGAAAACTAGAATAAGCAGCATTGATAACGTAACTTGCTTCGACTGTGTTAAATGGGTCGATGTCGTGTGAGATGTCAATAATAGTAGCTTCTGGATATTCAGATAGTATCTTCCCCTTCAACGCACCTACAAAGTGATCTTT
>JAHEBK010000057.1 GCA_024642295.1 Flavobacterium sp.
AATTAAAAAACCTTTAAAGTCAAAACTTGCTTGGTTTTCAAAAATTGAAAAATCTTTTATATCTAACATCCTTCTAACTTTATTTTTTTAACAGGAAAAACGTTGTGGTCGCAAAAGAAAGTAGTGTTACAAATGTACTGAAAGATTCCAAAAAGGTTTTTCCAGTCCCCCAAGTTTTCTGTTTTAATGGCTTTACATAAATATAATCA
The DNA here is from genome assembly GCA_024642295.1 of Flavobacterium sp. Classification (GTDB taxonomy): domain Bacteria; phylum Bacteroidota; class Bacteroidia; order Flavobacteriales; family Flavobacteriaceae; genus Flavobacterium. The sequence goes on from JAHEBK010000057.1 coordinate 210, forward strand.
TTGGGTTGCAAATAATAATAGGGAGATTTCATCACATTAATATCTGTCAAATCAATATCATTCATTTGAGTTCCTGTAGGTGTTTGCCTTATAATAGTCACTGCTTTTCTATCCCCTAATAATGAAATATCACCCGAATTAGCAATAGCTTCCATAATATTTACTCTATCCTGGAACAAAGTTTTAGTACCTGTACTTCCAATTTCGCCATTGATTGTATATCTAAACCCTGCTAATTTAACCGTTACAAAAATATTGGCTTCTTTCTTAAAATAATCTGCGAGCAACTGACTTTCAATCTTCAAACGTATTTCATCAAGAGTATAGCCAATTACATTCATCTCACCTAAAATAGGAATTCTAATATTCCCATGGTCATCAACTGTAAATCCATCAAAATACAAACTAGAGGCTGATTTCCCTACTTCTCCTTCATTTACAGTACTAAATATAGAAACTAACTTTGGATCAATCGCTTTGATACTGATACTCAAAACATCGTTGATTTGTAATCGATACGGTTTTGCAGCAACTGCAGAAATCGTAGATTCAGTAGAATCACCTCCTTTATTTTGCAAATAAACCAGATCTCGAGTTGAAATACACGAAGTCATTAAGAGGCTCGCACTCAAGAATAAGAAGAAAATACACTTGTTCATTTTTCTATTTTAGACAACAAATATAGCTTTTCATTTACTATATTAAAAGTTTGATTATTTATTAAGCTAATTAATTATTCTTAAACGATTTTTCAAAAGGAATTCGGTGTAAAATACTTCGTCCCAAAGTAACTTCGTCTGCATATTCTAATTCATCCCCAACAGCAATTCCTCTAGCAATTGTAGACATAACAACTGGAATATCTGCAATTTGTTTATAGATATAAAAATTCGTTGTATCACCTTCCATTGTGGAACTTAGCGCAAAAATAATCTCTGACACGCTCCCTGACTTTACCTTTTCAACCAATGAAGCAATTTTTAATTGACTAGGCCCTACGCCTTCGATTGGAGAAATCTTCCCCCCTAAAACATGATAAATACCTCGGAACTGTCCCGTTCCTTCAATAGCCATCACATCTCTTATATCCTCAACAACACAAATAATCTGATGATTCCTATTTCCATTTGAACAAATCTCACAAATCTCACTATCTGAAATATTATGACAACTCATACAATATTTAATATCAGCTCTCATATTGACTAAAGCTTGCGACAAAAACTCGGTTTGTTCCTTTGGTTGTTTCAACAGATGAAGCACCAATCGCAACGCAGACCGTTTTCCAATCCCTGGCAATTGTGCAATTTCATTAACCGCTTTTTCAATTAATTTTGAAGAAAATTCCATAGAAACAAAAAATAAACAATTTTACAAACTAAACAAGAAACTGATATTCACAGAAATCTAAAACTGATTTGTAGCCAATAATACCAAAGTACACGATTGCTCCGACTTGATATTATTCAATTCTAAAAGCTGAGCCAGTTCAGGATTTTCAGCACCTGGATTAAAAATTACACGTTTTGGACCAACCTCCACGATATAATTATAATAATCACGTTGACGCGCCGCATTCATATACAAACTAACAGTATCAATATTTTTTAATGGAATTGCCTTCGTTTGGATTTTTATACCAGCAACTTCACCTGCATTTTGACCAATTGCAAGTACCGAATGTCCTTTTCCTACCAGATTAGTAATAGCCCTAAAGGATGCTCTTTCAGGTTTTATAGAAGCACCAAGAACTAATGTTTTTTTATTTTTCATTTTCATTATTTTTGAAGTACAAAAGTAACCCTTTTATAACAGAAATCACCCTAATTCTTGATAGACAATATTATTCCCTTTCCAAGAAAATCTCTGCCATCATGCAACGTGCACTTCCACCACCACAAGCTTCAATCACATCTAAGCTCGAACTGATAATCTCAGCATGGTTTTCAATTTGTGCAATTTGTTTGGGAGTTAAACTTGTATATGCAGCGGTACTCATCACCATATATTTTTTATTTTCAGCTCCCAAAACTTCAAGCATATTACCCGCAAAACTATTTAACTGCTTTTCTGTAATGAGCACAATCTCTTTATTATCTTTTTTTAGGTTTTCTAATACCATTTTTCGCTCTTGTTTATCATCAATAGCATCAGCACAAATCACCGCAAAAGTATCCCCTACACTCATCATCACATTCGTATGATATATTAACTTGCGTTCGCTATCAACAGTTTGAAATGCTTCAAAAAGCACAGGTGCATAATCAAAATCCTCACAAAATTCAATAAACAACTCTTCGTCTGCTCTTGGAGAAAGTGCGCAATAAGCTTTTTCATTTTCTCTATCCAAAACCAAACTTCCTGTCCCTTCCAAAAATACATCATCCTCTTCCGCCGAAGAATAATCGATTATATTCTCAATTACAAACCCTTTATTCTCAAGGACATCTAAAATATCTTCACGACGTTCTGCTCTTCTATTTTCAGCAAACATGGGATAAAAAGCAACATCGCCATTTTGATGAAACGAAATCCAGTTATTCGGAAAAATACTGTCAGGAGTATCTGAATCTAAAGTATCTTCAACAACAACTACATTTACACCTACACTAATTAATTTAACAACCAAAGCATCAAATTCTTGTTGTGCCTTAGCATTAATTGTAGCAGGAAGCATTCCATCTAAAACTTTTTGGTAATAATTATTAACCAAAGTTTGTTCATTCATTCGAAACGCCACCGGGCGAATCATTAAAATAGAATTGGTAATTTGTTTCATTATATTTTTTATTAATAACTAATCTCTGATAAGTGGCAATGTTGAACAACGCAACAACCCTTCTTGTTTTGATATCTCAGCATAAGGCACTTCTTCCACAATAAAACCTTGTTCTCTCAACCACTTATTTAATCGTTTAAATTTTCGTTCAGAAACAACCACATTAGTATCAATTGAAAAAACATTAGAATTCATTTGATACATTTCGTTTCTTTTGATGTGAAATAAATTTTCTTTACCAAAAAGATTCACTAAATACATATAATCAGCTTCCTCACGAAAACCTCTTTTATAAATAATCCCTTTATCCTTGCCTACAGGTTGAAAACAACAATCCAAATGTAACGCATTATCACGAGCTTCAATCTTAGATTTTATCAAATCAAATTCCTTGACAATCTTATTTGGAAATAAATCCTTTATAAACTGAACTCCTTGGATATTAGTACGAGCCGTGATGTAATTTTCATAATCACTTCCTTTGTAGGTTCCTACAAAAATATGTTCTCCCCACAACATTACATCACCACCTTCAATATGTACTTCCGCTGGTGGGCGCACTACTTTTCTAGGATCAATTTCATCAATAATATACTGAATAGCATTGAGTTCATCTTCCCTTTCTGGTAAAATATTTGATTTTATAAAAACATCATCAATTACAAAACCGATATCTCTAGTAAAAATCTGATTGTAATCTTTTATCAATTGAGGTCGGTAAACTTTAACACCATATTTATGAAGTACTTTATTAAAAGCTTCCATCTCAAAAACCATATCCTTTTCTAGAGGATAGGTTCCTGCTAAAATATGCTCTAATGACTTTGGATCATAAGCTTCTTCTTTCTTTGGCATAGGACCATTGCTTACAGCTAGCCCTAACACAACAGCTCTTAATCTAGATGTTTCATTATTTATTTTTAATGCTATCATTTTAGCTTAACTACTTTAAACAAAGTTAAAAAAAAAGCTTCACTCAATTAGTGAAGCTTTTTTTAAAACAAATCGTAGTCATTATTTTTTAAATTCCCTTAATGGAGACCCAGTATAAATCTGTCTTGGTCTTCCAATAGGTTCTTTGTTTTCTCGCATTTCTTTCCATTGTGCAATCCAACCTGGCAACCTACCAATAGCAAACATAACGGTAAACATATCTGTAGGAATTCCTAAAGCTCTGTAAATAATTCCAGAATAAAAATCTACATTTGGATATAAGTTTCTAGCTTTAAAATATTCATCTTCAAGAGCAGCAGCCTCTAATTTTCTCGCAATATCAAGAATCGGATCTTCCACTCCTAAAGTAGCTAAAACTTCATTAGCTGCCTTTTTAATGATTTTTGCACGTGGATCAAAGTTTTTGTAAACTCTATGTCCGAATCCCATTAATCTAAATGGATCAGACTTATCTTTAGCTTTTGCTAAATACTTCTCAGTATCCCCACCGTTATTATGAATTTCCTCAAGCATTTCAAGAACTGCTTGATTTGCTCCTCCATGTAATGGTCCCCAAAGTGCAGAAACACCCGCAGAGATAGAAGCAAACAAACCAGCATGTGACGAACCTACCATTCTTACTGTAGATGTTGAACAGTTTTGTTCATGATCTGCATGTAGAATAAATAATTTATCTAAAGCATCTATAACCGTTTTACTAACTTTATAAGGCTCTGTAGGGATTTCAAACATCAATCTCATGAAGTTTTCTACATACCCTTTTGTATTATCATAATAATTCAAAGGATACCCCATGTTTTTCCTAAATGTCCAAGTTGCAATTACAAGGAATTTAGCCATAGTTTTACAAACTGCATTGTACATGTCTTTTTCATTTTCAACATCTACAGATTTAGGATTAAATGAAGTTAAGGCACTTGTCAAGGCAGCTAAAATACCCATTGGATGTGCTGTTTTTGGAAAACCATCCAAAATACTCTTCATTTCTTCGTTAACCAAAGTATGTTTACGTATATCGTTTTCAAATTGCTCTAACTGGCTTGCTGTCGGCATTTCTCCAAAAATCAAAAGATAAGATACTTCTAAAAAATCAGCATTATCAGCTAAGTCTTCAATAGCATACCCTCTGTAACGTAAAATTCCAAGTTCCCCATCTAAGAACGTAATTGCACTCGTACATGAACCTGAATTTTTATACCCTGGATCAAGAGTAACCATTCCTGTTAAATCTCGTAATTTCTTAATATCGATAGCTTCTTCATTTTCGCTTCCTTTAAAAGTTGGAAACTCATACTTTTTACCATCGATTTCTAATACAGCTGTTTTTGACATAATATTTTGGAAATAAATCTTTATTTTAATAATGCCCAAATCTAAGGAATTTCCAATTAATTAAAAAATGAATAATCTAATGAAAATGTTAAAACTCAAAAAAAAAGCCATTTACTTTGAGTAAATGGCTTAAAATAATTCTGTAAAAGAATTATTTCTGTTTGAATGCTTTCTTTCCAGGAAAATAAGCAGTATCTCCTAATTCTTCTTCAATACGTATTAACTGATTGTATTTAGCCATACGATCAGAACGTGAAGCAGAACCTGTTTTAATTTGACCACAATTTAATGCTACAGCTAAGTCAGCAATAGTATTATCTTCAGTCTCTCCTGAACGGTGAGACATTACTGAAGTATACCCAGCATTTTTTGCCATGTTTACAGCAGCGATAGTTTCTGTTAGTGTACCAATTTGGTTTACTTTTACAAGAATTGAGTTTGCAATTCCTTTTTCGATACCAGTTGACAAACGCTCAACATTAGTTACAAATAAATCATCACCTACTAATTGAACTTTATCACCGATTTTCTCAGTTAATAATTTCCAACCATCCCAATCATTTTCATCCATACCATCTTCAATAGAGATGATAGGGTATTTAGCAACTAATTCAGCTAAATAATCTACTTGCTCAGCAGAAGATCTTACTTTACCAGTTTCTCCTTCAAATTTAGAGTAATCGTATTTTCCGTTAACATAAAATTCAGCGGAAGCACAATCCAAAGCAATCATAATTTCGTCTCCGAAAGTATAACCTGCATTTTCAACTGCTAATTTAATTGTGTCTAAAGCATCTTCAGTACCTCCTGCTAAATTTGGAGCAAAACCACCTTCGTCACCTACAGCAGTACTCAAATCTCTATCGTGTAATACTTTTTTCAAAGAATGAAAAATCTCAGAACCCATTTGCATTGCATGTGTAAATGAAGTAGCCTTAACAGGGAAAATCATAAATTCTTGAAATGCGATAGGCGCATCAGAATGCGAACCTCCGTTGATGATATTCATCATTGGAACAGGTAATGTGTTAGCAGAAACACCACCAACATATCTATATAATGGCAATCCTAATTCATTAGCAGCTGCCTTTGCTACAGCAAGAGAAACTCCTAAAATAGCATTAGCCCCTAATTTTGATTTGTTTGGCGTGCCATCCAAATCAATCATCATTTGATCAATTGTATTTTGTTCGAAAACAGATGTTCCAACAAGTTCCTCTGCAATAAGTGTATTCACATTTTTCACTGCATTTAAAACTCCTTTTCCTAAATAAGCTTTCCCTCCATCACGTAACTCAACAGCTTCGTGCTCTCCAGTTGAAGCTCCAGATGGAACTGCAGCTCTTCCTAAAACTCCACTATCAGTAATTACATCTACTTCAATAGTAGGATTACCTCTTGAATCGAAAATTTGTCTTGCGTGAATTTTAATAATTATGCTCATACTTCTTTATTTTTAATTTTAATATACAAATATATTCTATCTACTCTAATGATAATACAATTAATTTTGAATGTTATTAACGAAAACGATGTATTCTAATTTTTTAAACAAAACAACCTGAGTATTTTAAAAAAATTAAAACATCTAACATTTTCATATTAACAAAACAAACCTAACATTAAAAGATCAAGTTCTGGTTATCTTAGTATTATCCTTTTAAATTCGACACAAATTGATCGAATAAATAAGATGAATCGTGTGGCCCAGGGCTTGCTTCAGGATGGTATTGAACAGAAAAACAGTTTTTATTTTTCAAACGCATTCCTGCTACTGTCCCATCATTCAAGTGAAGGTGTGTGATTTCCAAATCTGGATTAGCTTCTAATTCTTCTTTATTCACAGCAAAACCATGATTTTGAGAAGTAATCTCTCCTTTACCAGTAATAACATTTTTTACAGGATGATTAATCCCTCTATGTCCGTTAAACATTTTATAGGTCGAAATTCCATTAGCCAAACCAATAACTTGGTGTCCTAAACAAATTCCGAACAATGGTTTATTATTATTCAAAATTTCTTTTGCTACTTCAATAGCTCCCGAAAGTGGTTCTGGGTCACCAGGACCGTTTGACAGGAAAAATCCATCTGGATTAAATGACGCTAAATCAGCATAAGATGAATTATAAGGAAACACTTTAATATAACAATCTCTTTTTGCAAGATTTCTTAAAATATTTGTTTTAATACCTAAATCCAAAGCAGATACTTTATATTTTGCATTTTCATCTCCAAAAAAGTATGGTTCTTTCGTTGACACTTTAGAAGCCAACTCCAAACCTTTCATATCTGGAACATTTGCTAAAGCAATTTTCAAATCTTCTATTGAAGTTCCATCAGTAGATATTACAGCATTCATCGCTCCATTCTCTCTAATATAACTTACTAAAGCGCGAGTATCTACATCAGAAATACAGATTAAATTTTGCTTAACAAAATAATCTTCTAAACTCCCCATAGAATCTACTCTTGAATAATTAAAACTAAAGTTTTTACAAACTAAACCAGCAATTTTAATTCCAGCAGACTCAACTTCTTTCTCATTTACACCGTAATTTCCAATGTGAGGATTTGTAGCTACCATTATCTGACCAAAATAAGAAGGGTCAGTAAATATCTCTTGATATCCTGTCATACCAGTATTAAAACAAACTTCACCAAAAGTTGTCCCACTAATACCAATAGATTTTCCGTGAAAAATTGTACCATCACTTAATAAAAGTATGGCGCTCTGTCTTGTTGTATATTTCATTCTTTGATTTATATTATAATAGTCTAGTGAAATTCACACAGCAAATTCCATTTGTAGATAAATACGGTGCAAATTTAATCCATTAATACAATGGAAACAAATTTTTAAATAGTAATGTAAAAAATAAGTCCAGTAAATTTATTGTACTTAACATCCATTTCAAAATGAACAAAAAAAAAGGATAAACTATAAATAGCTTATCCTTTTAAATATTATTGAATGATTATTTTCATAATTACTCAGTAGCTTCAGTTGTAGTTTCTGAATCATTTTCAGCAATAGGAGCTTCAGTAGCTTCATCTGCCTTTTTAGATTTTCCACCACGACGGCTTTTAGCTTTTTTAACTTCTTTTTTACCTCCGTTGTAAAGTTCATTGAAATCTACTAATTCGATCATTGCCATATCAGCATTATCTCCTAAACGATTTCCAACTTTAATGATACGTGTGTATCCACCTGGACGGTCACCAACTTTAGCAGCTACGTCTCTGAATA
>JAHEBK010000058.1 GCA_024642295.1 Flavobacterium sp.
TGCTAGTAAAGAACAAGTCGCTAAAATGCTCCAACAACTTTTAGGGCTAAAAGAATTGCCTAAAAATCTCGATTCCACAGATGGATTAGCCGCAGCGGTTTGTCATTTTTTCAATTCTGGAAAAGTTGAGATTGGAAAAAGTTATTCAAGTTGGGATGCTTTTGTAAAACAAAATGAAGAAAGAGTTAAAAAGTAGTTTTCTTTGCGAAAAATATTGTACAATCTTAGTTTTTCATGTATTTTTGACCTGTATTTTAATTTACATTAACTATTGTGTAGTTTGTCGATTTTTTTCTTCAAAATAACACATCCTAATATAATTTAGTACATTTAATAAAATCACCCTAAATCTTAAAATTATGGAAAAAAAATTATTTTATAACCTACTACTTATCTTAGGTTTATTTTTAGTGTCCGAAAGTTTTTATGCACAAAATCCAGGTGGTGTTACAGGAACAAATCTTTGGTTAAAAGCTAATGCTGGTACAACAAATTCAGGAAGTGATTTAACAGGCTGGACAGATCAAACGGGCACAAATACTTTTGCTGTTAACGGAACGCCAGGTTTTCAAACAAATGCTATCAACTTTAATCCAATTGTATCTTTTGACAATACCGATGCAAACACTGTTTTGCCTACCAATAGATTAGATGGAAATACCCCGATTTCATATGTAGATGGTTTTGCTGTTTTCAAAAAAAATGCTGCCGATAGTGGAGTACTTCTTGGAAATGTCGTAGATCCAATTGTAAATTATGGGATGGCTATTTTTTCAGGATTTAATGGTGATGATTTATGGATAGGAGCTGGAGGCCAGTTAATGTATCAAAAATTTACAAACCCTTTACTAGACCCTTCTAGTAATAAGTGTGTTATTGTAAATATGGACGTGTCCTTACCAACTTCGCCTTATTCAACAGCAACCTTAAATGGTGAAGTTCAAACACTAACCCCTACAGGTGAAGACCTCAATAATTCTTATGCATTGACTCCTATGATTGGAGGAACATATAACGGAACAGTTAGTACTGTTGGATTTAAATATTTTAGAGGTGATGTAGCCGAGATGATTTCATTTCCATCAAGTTTGTCGAGTACTGATAAATCAAAAGTTGTAACCTATCTTGCTATCAAATATGGTATTTCTTTAGCAACAACTCCAATTTCATCACCTCCTTACCGTAATTCTAATGGAACGGAAATTAGACCTGCAGATTTTGCTCATCCTTATGATATTTTTGGTATAGGAAAAGACGACAATAGTGGCTTGAATCAAACAACTTCCAACAGTATTAATACCGGTAGTGGAAATGGAACTGGACAATCTGGCAAAGGAAATATTGTATTAGGAGCTGCAAGTTCGTTAGACAATGGAGATTTTTTACTAGTAGGTCATGACAATGGAGGCTTAACAGAACAAACAACAGATTTACCAAATTCTTTAACAGGCAAAAAACGTTTGGCAAGAGAATGGAAAGTGAATCATACTGGTGATGTAGGAACTGTTGATTTCTCGTTCAGCACCCTAGGGCTATCATTAACTGGAACAAATGCATCCGACTTCAAACTTTTGATAGATACAGATGGTAATGGTGATTTTACTAATGGAACAGTTACTATTGTAGATGCAAGTTCATATTCTGGTAACAATTTAATTTTTAACAGTTTATCTTTATCCAATAATGCTATTTTCACTTTCGTAACAGGCAACGATTCTTCACTTTCAACATCTACTTTCGATTTAAATCAACTGGTATTGTATCCAAATCCTCTTGCAAAAGGTAAATCACAAGAATTTATTCTTAAAGGAATTGCAAACAATGCAACTGTGGTATTGAATAATGCTTTGGGACAGAAACTATCTATTGAGATTGAAAGAAGTGAGAACATATATAAGATTAAACCAACTAAACAATTAAGTTCAGGGGTTTATTTTGTAACCGTATCGCAAGATGGTGTTAATTCTCAAATTAAATTAATTGTGGAGTGATAAAAAAATCACCTTGTACATAAATTAAAGAAACTTAAATCGGAATAAATAAATTTTATTCCGATTTTTTTTATCCAATATTAAACTTATTTTGCAGTTATTTTATTATGTCCGGAATTTATATTCATATCCCTTTTTGCAAGCAGGCCTGTCATTACTGCGACTTTCATTTCTCGACTTCGATGAAAAAGAAAGATGAAATGGTTTTGGCTTTGGCCAAAGAAATTCGCTTGCGCAAAAAAGAATCTGGCAATGACAATATTGAAACTATTTATTTTGGAGGCGGAACGCCCTCTGTACTGACCTTTGACGAAATTAATTTCTTGATTGCAACCGTTTATGAAAACTATAATGTTGTAGAAAACCCTGAAATCACCCTTGAGGCCAATCCCGATGATTTGTCTAGCGAACGAATTATCGAGCTTTCGGAAAGCAAAATTAATCGGTTAAGTATTGGTATTCAATCGTTTTTTGAAGAGGATTTGCAACTAATGAATCGCGCCCATAATTCGGCTGAAGCCAAAAAATGTTTGGAGGTTGCTACACAGTATTTTGACAATATTTCACTCGATTTAATTTATGGAGTTCCGGACTCGAGCCAGAATAGCGAACAGGCGCAGCAAATGAGCAATGAAAAGTGGAAACAAAACATCGAAACTGCTTTGTCTTTTGGAATTCCACATATTTCGAGTTATGCCCTGACTGTAGAACCCAAAACGGCGTTGAGAAAACTTATTCAAACAGGAAATATAGCCGAACCTAATGATGAAGTAGCACAGGAACATTTTATGATTTTGGTCGAGATGCTCGAAGCCAATAATTTCATACACTATGAATTGTCAAACTTTGGGAAAGAAAACTATTTTTCGAAAAATAATTCAGCGTATTGGTTGGGTAAAAAATACATCGGTATAGGTCCATCTGCACATAGTTATGATGGTGTTTCAAGAAGTTGGAATATTGCTAATAATGCCCTTTATCTAAAATCCATTCAAAAAAATCAATTACCCAACGAAGTTGAAATTTTGACTTTGGCAGACCGTTACAACGAATATATTATGACAGGTTTGCGCACCATTTGGGGAGTTGACTTAATCAGAATAGAAACCGAATTTGGAAAAACATATTTGGATTATCTCCTCAAACAAACGCAGAAATATCGCAACGACCATTTAGTTTCAATCGAAAACAATATCTTGAAACCCACTAAAAAAGGAAAGTTTTTAACCGATGGAATTGCTTCAGACTTATTTTACTTAAATTTGAAATAAAAGAATTAACCGCAAAGGGCGCAAAGGATTTCGCAAAGAACACAAAGGTTTTACTAAATATGACTGAAAACGAACTTTCAAGAATAGTATTTGATGCAGCTTTAAAAGTACATCGAAATTTAGGACCTGGACTTCTGGAAAATTCTTATGAAGAATGTTTGTTTTATGAATTAAATAAAATAGGATTAATAATAGAACGACAAAAAGCATTACCTCTATTTTATGAAGAAATAAAATTAGACATTGGTTATAGAGTTGATATCATTATTGAAAACAAATTAATTATAGAATTAAAAGCAGTAGAATCCCTAAATGATATTCATTTTGCTCAATTATTGACTTATTTAAAATTATCTAATTGCAAATTGGGAATGTTGATAAACTTCAATGTACTTTTATTAAAAAATGGAGTAAAACGTGTAGTAAATAATCTTTAGAAAATTTAATACTATACACTTTGCGTCCTTTGCGTAAAGTGAATAAAGATCTTAGCGCCCTTTGCGGTTAAAAAATTATGATAGCAACAATAAACAACTTTCAAGTCGACTTATCAAAGCCAATCGATATTTCGATTCCACTGACAAATACAGTAGAAAATCCAATTGCTTGGTATTTAGGGAAACCCGAAATTAATCCCGTTGTTTTTGGAGATTGGACTGGAAGTGTAATCAAAGGTGCCTCCACAAATTTCAATACCATTCAATTCAATCCACATGCTCACGGAACACATACTGAATGTTTGGGACATATTACTCGTGATTTTTATAGTATCAACCAGTCACTCAAAACGTTTTTCTTTTGGGCACAATTAATTTCAATTCAGCCCGAATCACTAGGCGATGACTGGGTAATTACAAGCAATCAGCTTCAACAAGCTTTAGAGGGCAAAATAACAGATGCAGTTGTTATAAGAACACTGCCTAATGAAAATGATAAACTATCAAAAAAATATTCGAACACCAATCCACCCTATTTATCGGAGGAAGCAGCGGTATTCCTTCGCAAAAGCGGCATAAAACACCTTTTAATTGACTTACCAAGCGTTGACAAAGAGCACGATAAAGGGAAATTAATAGCACACAAAGCCTTTTGGAATGTTACTGATGTAAATAATTTGAATTCGGATGCACGATTTGATTGCACGATTACTGAAATGATTTTTGTGCCAAACGAAATCATAGATGGTCATTATCTTTTGAACTTACAAATTGTTTCTTTTGAAAACGATGCCAGTCCGAGCAAACCCATTTTATATGCTATTATATAACTTTTAGATTTGAAAGATGAATTTAGAAACCTATTACGAATACTGTTTGTCTAAAAAAGGCGTCACGGAACATTTCCCTTTTAATGAGGATGCATTGGTATTTAAAGTAGGCGAAAAAATGTTTGCTTTAAGTTCGTTACAACTATGGGAAATAGGAACTCCGTCTGTTAATTTAAAATGCAATCCTGAACGATCACTGGAGCTGCGAGCGGAATATGATGCCATACAACCGGGCTATCACATGAGTAAAGTCCATTGGAATACTATTGCTATCAACCAAGATGTCTCGGATAATATGATTAAAGAGTTAATCGACCATTCTTATGATTTGGTTTTTAAAAGTTTAACAAAAAAAATACAAATCGAAATTACTGAAATTGAGAATTAGCCATTACATTTGTTTCAAATTTTGGAAGAAAAATAAAAGCTAAAAATCATCCCATAACAGCATGAAAGAACAACTTAAAAAGTTTTTGAACGAAAATCAAGATCCTAAAGCAATAGAAAAAATCACTTCAAAATTGCAGGATTTGTTAATGAAAAATGAAGAAGTAGGTTATATTGGCGTTCAAAAAAAGCCCGCTATTACGGTTTTTCCTGATAGTATTGTTTTGACTAACAAACGTATAATTCTTTGTACACCAAAGAATCTAGGACTTTCAATGGATTTTGTAGATTATGATTGGGAAGATGTTGCAGCCTCTTTTGTGAAAGAAAATCTATTGGGTTCTGAATTTTCATTTTCAACCAAAAGCGAACTAACTATTTCTATCGATTATATCCCAAAAACTCAGGCTCGAAAATTATACACCTTTGCCAAAGAGCAATTAGATAATTTAAAAAACACAACTGCTACAACAGGAAATCCTGTTCAAGCTGTTATTGAAGCCGCAATAGAAGAAATGGAAACGGAAGAAGTAACCCATTTTGCCGAAATTGTTCCTTCAATACCGCCTGAATTCCAATCAACACAAACGGAAGTTCTTTCGCATGAAAAAGCATTTGCCGAATTATCTCAAGACGAACTTTTTGAAAAATTACAGAATTACAAAAAACTCCTCGACAACGGATTAATCCTTCAAGGAGAATACGATGCTTTTAAGAAAGAAATCTTAAGCTATATGTAAATTTAAGTTTACTTAGTTCACAGTCAACTATAGTTAGCAAAGAACGGTAACACTAAATAAATTATTAAACTATCAAAGAGTTTATTGAAATTCGTTTCGATAAACTCTTTTTACATACAAATACTACATCCCTGTTCGAATGGCTTCTACTGGATCTAATTTTGAGGCTGTAATTGCAGGAATAATTCCAGCAATCAATCCAATTAAAGCCGCCAAACCTGTTCCCAGTAAAACATTACCCATACCTAGAACAAATTCAAAATCGACAACCTTACTCATCACAATGGAAATAATCCACACAAAAAACAATCCTATCATTCCACCAATTACGGAAAGTATGATGGATTCAAACAAAAATTGAAACAATATAAAACGGTTTTTAGCACCCAATGATTTTTGAATACCAATCAAATTTGTTCTTTCTTTTACAGACACAAACATAATATTAGCAATCCCAAAACCACCTACAAGCAACGAAAATCCACTTATAATCCAACCCACAATATTCATTTGACCAATAATTCCATCAATTAAGTTCGTGAATCCTGAAAACACATTAATGAAAAAATTATCAATTTCACCATCTTTAAGCCCTCTATAATTTCTTAGTTTAGTGGTTACCTCGGCTTTATAAGCATCCATATCCACTCCATTTTGAGGTTTTAAAATAATTACAGGCGTCATCGCATTGTTATTATCGCCATACATTTGTCTTAAAAAATTAACTGGCAAAAAAACAGAGGTGTCATTACTATCACCAAACAACCCAGCTCCTTGCTTTTTCAAAACTCCAATCACTGAAAATCGTTGTCCATACAATCTAATTTTCTTTCCAATTGGATATGAAGTTCCAAAAAGATTTTCGGCAACTTCAGCGCCTAAAACTATGACTGCTTTTCCAGAATTAGCTTCCGATTCATTATAAAACCTGCCTTCAGCAAATTCTAAACCTTGGATTTTAATAAACTCTGACGATACCGGTACAATATTTAAATCACTAACGGTTTTATCTTCATATTTAATTGACTCCCTCCCAACAAATAACTGAAAACCTACTTGCTCTGTATTATTTAATGACCCTTTCAAATAGACATATTCATCATACTTTACATTTGGGAACTGTTCCCTTTTCCATTGTGGAATTTCAGAAGGCCCAAAAGAAAAACGCATTAAATAAATAGTGTTTTTATCAAGATTGCTTAAGTCCTTTGTGATTTTTCTATCCAATGAATCCACTGCAGCTAGCACCGCGATAATTGAAAATATGCCAATAGTAACTCCTAGTAAAGACAACAAGGTTCGTAACTTGTTATTTGTCAATGCATGCAAAGCAAACACAAAACTTTCCTTTAATAATCGGAGATATAAAAACATTTTAATAAAATTTAGAATAAGTAAAATTCAACAAATTATATTCAAAAACCTAAAAAAATAATCTAACAACTACAATCTAAAAAGTTTTGATGTAAAAGCAATAAAATTTATCGAGAATTCAGATGTATCTTTTTTTTCAAATAGCTTAATTTTCAGTTTAAAAAACTATTTTTGCACTTTCAAAATAATAACTTAAGATGAGCACTACTAAAACAATTCAATCAGCATTAATTTCCGTTTTTTCTAAAGATGGCCTTGAACCTATTGTAAAACAATTACACAGTCAAAATGTAACGATTTATTCTACAGGTGGAACAGAAGATTTTATTAAAAACTTAGGAATTCCTGTTGTACCAGTTGAAGATGTCACTTCTTATCCTTCTATTTTAGGGGGAAGAGTAAAAACATTACACCCAAAAGTTTTTGGAGGTATATTAAATCGTCAAGACCACGAGGGAGATATTCAACAAATGGAAGAATTTAACATTCCGCAAATTGATTTAGTTATTGTTGACTTGTATCCTTTTGAAAAAACAGTTGCTTCAGGCGCAAGTGAAGCTGATATTATCGAGAAAATTGATATTGGTGGAATTTCATTAATTCGTGCCGCTGCCAAAAATTTCAAAGACACTGTTATTGTAGCTTCAATGAATGAGTACAGCTTGTTCTTAGACATGATTACAAAACAAAATGGAGGAACTACACTTGAGGACAGAAAATTATTGGCAACAAAAGCTTTCCATGTATCTTCTCACTACGATGGTGCCATTTTCAATTACTTTAATACTGACGAAACATACTATAAAGAAAGCATTGCAAATGGTCAAGTATTAAGATACGGTGAAAACCCACACCAAAAAGGGTTCTTTTTTGGAGATTTTGATGCTATATTCAAAAAACTACACGGAAAAGAATTATCATACAACAATTTATTAGATGTAGATGCTGCTGTTAATTTGATTAACGAATTCAAAACTGACGGGCCTACATTTGCCATCTTAAAACACAACAATGCTTGTGGACTAGCTACAAGAAATACTATCAGCGAAGCTTACAATGCTGCTTTGGCTTGTGACCCTACATCGGCTTTTGGAGGTGTATTGATTGCAAACAAAACAATTGACGTTGCAACCGCTACTGAAATCAATAAATTATTCTGTGAAGTGGTAATTGCTCCAGCTTATGATGATGAAGCACTTGCCATTCTTCAAGAAAAGAAAAACAGAATTATATTGGTTCAAAATGAAGTGGCGTTACCACAAAGACAAGTGAGAACTTGCCTAAACGGTATCTTAATTCAAGATAGAAACAATATCACAGACAATAAAACCGACTTAAAAACCGTTACAAATACGAGTCCTACTGAACAAGAGATTGAGGATTTAATTTTTGCTTCAAAAATTTGTAAACACACCAAATCAAACACG
>JAHEBK010000387.1:0-497 GCA_024642295.1 Flavobacterium sp.
CAGGAATTTCTTTTAAATAATTTAAAAAAGTACCAAACTCATTTCGATAGGTTTTTAGGGTAGAATGGCTGTATCCCTTTAATTGTATTTGTTCTATAAAACGTTTCAAAACTAATTGATTATTATCTTCAATTTGAGACAATACCGATTTTCCTTCGGTTAATGATATTTTAAACCGAATCCGGTTTTCCACAGTATCAGGAAGATGTCAAGTAAATTTTAATTAAAGTGAAAATTACATTTACCATTTCTCTTTTTTGCTTGATCAAAAAAGAAACAAAAAAATCAAGTCTAACGCTTTCTCGTCGGTCAAATTAGTTTTCGAATGCTAAAAGAAAAGAACTCGCTCCGCTCAGACAGCTTTTCTTTTTACGTATTCTTCAAACATTTGACACTCGACTGCGAAAGCTAAGGACGGTCAGTTCTCGTTAGTAATTATAGTACGGTGTATATTTTAAAAATAAGATTTCATTTTAATTTTTTTATAATATAATGAT
>JAHEBK010000387.1:507-2312 GCA_024642295.1 Flavobacterium sp.
TAGCCCAGTCCCGAAGCTTGGGGAGGAGTGGCATCTCCCGAATTAGAAGAACAAGGCTTTTGCAGACGTAGTTTTTGTTTTTCGGGAATATAGCGTACAGCTGGTCCTGAGTTAATTAAAGAGTAGGGCCATAAATAGCTCCTAAAAAATAAATAGGGTTATACCGTGCTAATAAAATTTAAATAATTAATTTTGCAAACTGTTAAAATTAATGTTATTACATCACGATAGTATGGTAAAAGATTTATTCGAAAGAATTCAGAACAATAAAGGACCATTAGGAAAATGGGCTTCGCAAGCAGAAGGATATTTTGTATTTCCAAAATTAGAAGGAGAGTTAGGTCCAAGAATGAAGTTTCAAGGTAAGGACATCTTGAACTGGAGTTTGAATGATTATTTAGGATTAGCCAATCACCCAGAGGTGCGTCAAGCGGATACTGATGCCGCGATTCAATACGGAGCAGCGTACCCAATGGGAGCGCGTATGATGAGTGGTCACACAACTTATCACGAACAATTAGAGACTGAACTGGCGGCTTTCGTTATGAAAGAGTCGGCTTATTTATTGAATTTTGGATACCAAGGAATGGTGTCTATCATTGATGCATTGGTGACCAAAAATGATATTATTGTATATGACGTGGATTCGCACGCTTGTATCATTGATGGAGTTCGTTTGCATATGGGAAAACGTTTTACGTACAAGCATAACGACCTTGAAAGTATGGAAAAAAACCTGCAACGTGCGACCAAAATGGCTGAAGTTACAGGTGGCGGAATCCTTTTTATTACGGAAGGTGTTTTCGGGATGCGTGGCCAACAAGGAAAATTGAAGGAAGTTGTTGCCATGAAGCAAAAATACAATTTCCGTTTGTTAGTGGATGATGCACACGGTTTTGGTACTCTTGGAAAAACAGGAGCTGGAGCAGGTGAGGAGCAAGGAGTACAAGCGGATATCGATGTGTATTTCTCTACTTTTGCAAAATCTATGGCTAATATCGGAGCTTTTGTAGCTGCTGACAAAGACGTTATTGATTATTTAAAATACAACCTGCGTTCGCAAATGTTTGCTAAAGCGTTGCCAATGATTCAAACTATTGGGTCTTTGAAACGTTTGGAATTGTTGCGTAAATCATCAGAGATAAAAGATAAATTGTGGGTAAACGTTAATGCGTTACAAAACGGTTTAAAAGAAAAAGGATTCAACATAGGGGATACGAATACCTGTATCACGCCAGTATATCTTGAAGGAAGTATTCCTGAAGCTATGGTAATGGTAAATGACTTAAGAGAGAACTACGGTATTTTCTTGTCGATTGTAGTGTACCCAGTGATTCCAAAAGGAATTATCTTATTGCGTATGATTCCTACAGCCTCACATACTTTGTCTGATATTGATGAAACTTTGGTAGCTTTTGAAGCCATTAGAGAGAAATTAGTTAACGGAACTTACAAACAAATCGCTGAGCAAACAACTGTTGATGTTTCGTAAGGGAAGAAGGAGACAAGATTTTTTATTGCTGGTTGATTGTTTATTTGTTTAATTGGTTAACTGGTTATTTGGTTAATTGTTTATTTATTTCAGGTTCGGGATTAAAATTCTGCAATTTATTGTAGTGCTTTAGTAGTACCAATTAAGAAATTAGAATAGTCTACTGTTTTTTTGTCACATCGAGCGAAGTCGAGATGATTTGTGGTTCTTGACTGCGCTCTAACGGTAAAGAAGACTTATTTATAATCATAATTGATATGATGTAAAAAAATATAAGTTTAGAACTTTGTGTTTTTTTTTAATCTGTTTACAA
>JAHEBK010000388.1 GCA_024642295.1 Flavobacterium sp.
CTATCCCAGTATGGTACCTTGGGTTAAAGTGCCAAACTCCTATTTTAGTAAATAAAATATCCCAAATGATAAAAAAAACAGCGGTAGTCAACAAAGCCGGAAATAAGGTTTTCCAACGTTTACTGTACTGCATTCTTTTTTCAAAACTGTACAAAAACGGGATAATAAAAGAGGCGATATTTAGAATTAGATAGAGTGACATTGCTTTTTAGTTTCAGGTTTCAGGTTTCAGGTTTCAGGTTTCAGGTTGTAATAGTTTGATACAACTTGAAACAAAAAAAACTTAAAACAATTTTTAAATCTTCCAATATTTAAACGGCACAAATAACATCCCAAAACATTCGCCTTCTTCTTTCCCTAGATGCTTGTGATGCACTTTGTGTGCTTTTCGCAATCCTATTAAATATTTATTCTTGGTGTTTTTGAACCATTTAAATCGTTGGTGTATCAATACATCATGAATCATAAAATAGCAAAAACCATAAATCGTAATTCCAAGACCTATAAAGAACAAATAATTGAATCCCGCCTCAGCACCCAAATAAAATAGCACAATACTAGGTACAGCAAAAATCACAAAGAAGACATCATTTCGCTCAAAGACATTGGCATATTTAGGTTGGTGATGATCTTCATGAAAATACCACATAAATCCATGCATCACATATTTATGGGTTAACCAAGTAACACATTCCATGAATAAAAAAACTCCGAGCGTTATTAAAAAATAAATCATAACTACACTAACTTTAATTTATACGATACAAATGATTTGGCTAACAACCCCATTTTAGTATAATTTGAAACACGTATTCTAGCATTCCCTATTTGATGTGAAGGTGTTCGCTCTAATTTGTGCAATAATTTTTTATAATAAACATAGGCCGTGTAAACGCCAAATTTAGCTTCGATAGGTAATTTGACAATTCCTTGATAAGCAACTCTAAAATCTTCCTCAATTTCATCAATAATTGCTTTTTTTGATTTTTCATTAAATGAATTTAAGTCAACACCAGGAAAATAATTGCGATTCAAAATCAAGTTATCATCTTTCAAATCCCTCAAGAAATTTACTTTTTGAAATGCAGAACCCAATCGCATCGCTTCAGCCTTTAATTGATTGTATTTCTCGTCATTTCCTTTTACAAAAACCTTCAAACACATCAAGCCCACCACATCGGCAGAACCATAAATATACTCATTGTATTCTTCTTGGCTTTCATAATTTTGTTTTACCAAATCCAACTTCATACTCTTCATAAAAGCTTTCACTAAATCATCGGTAATATTGTATTCTTTGACTGTATGCTGAAAAGAATTCAAAATGGGGTTCAAACTAATTCCTGATTCGTACCCTTTATAATATTCTTTTTCGAAATCATTGATTAAGTACTCTTTATCATAGCCATGAAAGGAATCCACAATTTCGTCAGCAAAACGCACAAACCCATAAATACTATAGATGGCATCACGAATACTGGGTGACAGCATATAAACAGCCAACGAAAAAGAAGTACTATAATTTTTAGTGACCAACTTACTACACTTAAACGATACTGTATCAAATAATTCCTTCATAACTTTATGATTCTAAAAGTTGTTTATTGATTAATTCTGAAACGAGTTTACCTGAAATTAATGCAGGTGGAACTCCGGGACCAGGAACTGTTAATTGTCCTGTAAAATATAAATGCTGTACTTTTTTACTTTTTAATTTAGGTCGTAAAAAAGCAGTTTGCAATAAGGTATTGGCCATTCCATAGGCATTCCCTTTGTAAGAATTGTATTCCGATACAAAATCATTTTTACAAAACGATTTTTGGTATACAATGTTTTCTTTGATTTTTTGTTGCGTAATGATTTCAAAGCGGCTAATAATTTTATCAAAATATTCTATTCTCAATTCCTCCGTATCCTTAATTCCTGGTGCTAATGGAATTAAGAAAAAACCAGATTCCATTCCTTCAGGTGCAGCCGTTTTATCTGTCATAGATGGGAAATTTGCATAAAACAAAGGTTCAGCCGGCCATTGTGGTTCATCGTAAATATCCTTGGCATGTTGCTCAAAATCGACATCAAAAAACAACGCATGATGCGAAACATTTTTTATTTTTTTATTAAAACCAACATAAAACAATAAGGACGAAGGCGCAAAAACCCTACTATCCCAATATTTTTCTGAATAAACCCTGAATTCTTTATCCAAAAGTGTTTCGGTATGGTGGTAATCTGCACCACTTAAAACTAAATCAGAATCGATACGTTCTCCATTTACAACGATAGCTTTGGCTGTTTTATTCTCGACA
>JAHEBK010000389.1 GCA_024642295.1 Flavobacterium sp.
GATTTTGAAGCTGATGTTATACGCATTGGAACTAATAAAGAATAAAATATTTCTTTAACTAAAAAGGTCTTAAGGCTTAAAATGAGCCTAAAGACCTTTTTTTGGCACTACCTCTTAACTACTTTTTTGAGCAACACTAAAACATATAAACAACTAATTACCAAATACTTATACCAAATAAACACTTTCAAAACACTACCATTTTTAATTAAAAAAAATAAAGCCTTAAGAAGCACCGTAAATTTGAGATATCAAATATTTCTTTAGCTAAACCAAAAAAAATATCAATTAAAAATGAAGCAACTACTATTATCAACCCTCGTCTGCATCGCATTATTGAATACTGCGATTGCGCAACAATTAAAATCGCCCAACCAAAAATTGCAAATGGAATTTTCTTTGCAAAATGATGGTACACCGATTTATTACTTGAACTATAAAGACCAACCTGTTATCAAACCAAGTAAGCTAGGTCTTGAATTAAAAAATGATGCTAAATCGTTATTAAACGATTTTACTATCATCGACACAAAGACTAGTACTTTTGATGAAAATTGGAAACCTGTTTGGGGAGAATGGTCAAGTATTCGCAATCATTATAACGAACTAGCGGTTACTTTAAACCAAAAAGGAACTGACCGAAAATTGATTATTCGATTTCGCTTGTTTGATGATGGTCTTGGTTTTCGCTATGAATTTCCTTCACAAAAGAACTTGACTTATTTTGTTATCAAAGAAGAACGAACACAATTTGCTATGACAGGAGATCATACTGCATTTTGGATTCCAGGAGATTATGATACTCAAGAATACGACTACACGACTTCAAAATTATCAGAAATTAGAGGTTTAATCAAAAAAGCAACTACTGAGAATGTGTCTCAAAAAACATTTTCACCTACTGGAGTGCAAACTTCTTTGATGATGAAATCAAATGACGGATTGTACATCAATTTACACGAGGCTGCTTTAATTAACTATTCTTGTATGCACTTGAATTTGGACGACAAAAATATGATCTTTGAATCTTGGTTAACACCTGACGCCACTGGAGACAAAGGTTATTTGCAAGCTCCAAGTAAATCACCATGGCGTACGATTATTGTGAGTGATGATGCTAGAGATATCTTGGCTTCAAAAATGACTTTGAACCTGAATGATCCTTGTAAAATTGAAGATACTTCTTGGATAAAACCAGTAAAATACATTGGAGTTTGGTGGGAAATGATTACAGGAAAAAGCTCTTGGGCCTATACTGATGAATTCCCTTCAGTAGTCCTTGGAGAAACTAATTTTGCGAAAGCCAAACCTAATGGAAAACATGGAGCTACTACAGCGAATGTTAAAAAATACATCGATTTTGCAGCAGTGAATGGTTTTGATGCCGTTTTAGTAGAAGGATGGAATGAAGGATGGGAAGATTGGTTTGGAAATTCTAAAGATTATGTTTTTGACTTTGTAACACCTTACCCAGACTTTGATGTAAAAGGAATTCATGCTTATGCAAAATCAAAAGGGGTTAAAATGATTATGCACCATGAAACTTCGGGTTCAACACGCAATTACGAGCGTCACATGGACAAAGCCTATCAATTCATGAAAGACAATGGGTATGATGCTGTCAAAAGCGGATATGTAGGTCCAATTTTGCCTCGTGGTGAAAATCACTACAGCCAATGGATTGTAAATCATTACCAATATGCCGTTGAAAAAGCAGCTGATTATAAAATTATGGTCAATGCTCACGAAGCGATTCGCCCAACAGGAATTTGCAGAACGTATCCCAATTTAATTGGAAACGAAGCAGCAAGAGGAACAGAATACCAAGCTTTTGGAGGTTCAAAACCAAATCACGTTACCGTTTTGCCTTTCACACGTTTAATTGGAGGACCAATGGACTATACCCCTGGAATTTTCGAAATGGATATCAGTAAATTAAATCCTGAAAACACTTCCCATTTAAATAGTACACTTGCCAATCAATTAGCTTTATATGTAACCATGTACAGCCCCTTACAAATGGCAGCCGACTTACCTGAAAATTACAATCGCTTTGCAGATGCCTTCCAATTTATCAAAGATGTAGCTGTTGATTGGGATGATAGTCACTATCTAGAAGCGGAACCAGGTCAATATGTTACTGTAGCCAGAAAAGCCAAAGGAACAAACAATTGGTTTATAGGAAATGCTAATGGAGAAACGCCACGTGTGTCTACAATTAATTTTGATTTTCTGGAAAAAGGTAAAAAATACGAAGCAACAATTTATGCGGATGCAAAGGATGCACATTATAAAACAAATCC
>JAHEBK010000059.1:0-4440 GCA_024642295.1 Flavobacterium sp.
ACATTAGAAGCGTTTTTCCAAGAATAAGTTACAGGTCCAACAGCATTAGTTACTGTACCAGCGGTTACAGAACCAGTACTAGCACCAAAGCAAGAAGCATCCGTTTTAGAAGAAGTACCAAGTGCTAAAGCTGCTGCAGGTTGTCCAATAGTTACAGAATTTGATTGAGAGGAACAGTTGTCAGTAGCTGTTAATGTATAACTTCCAGCAGGAAGGTTGTTTACCGTAGCGGTAGTACCAACTTCAACATTCGATGCATTTTTCCAAGAATAAGTTACTGTTCCAACAGCATTGGTTACTGTACCAGCAGTTACCGATCCAGTACTAGCTCCGTTACAAGTTGCATCCGTTTTAGAAGATACCGCTAAAGCTAATACATTTGCAGGTTCAGTTAAGGTTACTGTTAATTCTGCTGAAGCACAGTTTTTTGAATCTCTTACTGTTACTTTATATATTCCTGCTTTTAAACCTGATTGGTCTTCAGCTGTAGCATTTACACCAGTTCCAGTCCATGTATAACTATAAGGTGCGACTCCACCTGCTGCAGTAATATTAATAGCACCTGTAGAAGCACCTTTACAAAGTATATTTGTTTGTGTATGAGAAACAGTTGGAGAAGGAGTGACTTTTATAGTCGCTTCTGATGAATTTATATTACTTCCTCCACATAAACCTGTTTTCGTAAATACGGCTCTATATATAGTTTCAGTAGTTAAATTTGTAGCAGTATAAGTTGTAGCGGTATTTGCAATTGTTGACCAAGTAGCAAATGGACTAATTGATTTTTCCCATCTAACAATTGTTACATTGTCTACACCAGTAAAGCTTAAAAGAGTACTATTAGTACCTGAACATACTGATGCACTTGGTCCAACAGATCCGGATAATGGAATTCCAAATGTAAGAGGAGTGTCAATACATCTACTTGAATTTTGGGAATTACCACTAACAGATGCCAATTTGTTGATATTGATTACACCAAGATTGTTTGGGTCGCAAATATTAAATCCAATCGCACCAAAAGGAATATTAAATTCTAAAAAAGTAACACCTCCTGCATTGCAAGAAAGAACACCACTGTGTGCCTCGAGTCCATTAGGAGTAGTAAGTAACGTTTTAGTACTACCGCTTCCTGAATATATATTGAATCCTGTTCCATTAGAATTAATTTCCAAGATATATTCAGCACCAGTTACGGTTAAGGGACCGCCAAAAGTATCTGAAGTTAATCCAGTAAGAGGATTGTCATCAGTATCAAGGTACAGTCTAAAAAGTGCAGCACCTCCATTACCAATATTCATTCCTAATTTTAATACTTGATTACCTGTGTCTACTTTAGCACGTATTGTCCCAATTTCACATGTTGAAGAAGGGGAGGGATTTAATACTTGACTAAAAACTACTCCAGTTCCATATTCATCTCCAGAGGCACCTGGAGCTGGACAATAATTTCCATCAGTTCCGCTTTCTTGAGCATAACTATTTGTTAAGTAGGTTAATAGTAACAAAACAAATAGAAAAGTTTGTTTCAAGTTTTTTGTGGGTAGATTTGTTTTCATACTTACATGATTTTGTTTGAAGCTTTATGAAATATTTAACTCGTAATTATAAAAATTATAAGTTATGAACGAATTTATGAACATATAGTTGTTTTTGTAAACTTTATCCTTGAATAACCTAAATACTCGTTAAAAAACAGAAAAAATTAAATTGAGTTCTTTAAAATTTAATTTCAGAAGTAGATTGATTGTAGTTTTTAGTTTGTTAAATACATTGTTAATGTTCTTTTTTAATTTATTGATGTCTTTTGGCATTAAAAATTGATTTTTTAAATATTGAATGTTCAAATGTAAATTTTTTTTAAATAAGTTGGTTTAAAAAACATCGATAAAATGCAAAAAAACTCGATAAAAAGCATATTTGTAAGTTTTTAACTATGTAAAAATTAGTTTTAAGAATACTTTGTTTAAAAATATATAGATTAACTTGTTTTGTATTGGACTCAAATAGGTGAAATAATTGAAATAAAAATTGTATCTTTCTATATTCAGAATTTAATTATGAAAATTTTAAAACATGAAAAATCTAATCTTAGTTAGACATGGTAAATCGAATTGGGATGTTCCATTAAATGATATCGATAGACCATTAGATAAAAGAGGTATGAAAGATGCTCATTTAGTTTCACTTAATGTATTTGGTTATATTCCAGAAACTTATGTAATATGGAGTAGTGTTGCAAAAAGAGCCTCTGATACAGCATTAATTTTTGCACAGAATTTATTAGTACCAATAGAAAGTATTGTTTTTAAAAAAGAATTATACACTTTTGACGAAAGTCAATTAGAAAAAATTATTAAAACTTGTGATAATTCTTTTGATAATATTATTCTTTTTGGACATAATGGTGCAATTACAAATTTTGTTAATAAATTTGGAGATATTTTTATTAGTAATGTCCCTACTTCAGGTTTTGTTTCCTTACAATTTGAAACTAATTATTGGGATAAGATAGATAAAGGTAAAACAAAGAAAATAGTAACTCCAAAAGATTTAAAATAGAAATAGTGTCAGAACAAAAATATATAGACAGAGAAAAAAGTTGGTTAGCGTTTAATGCAAGAGTACTTCAAGAAGCAGCCGATAAATCAGTACCCCTTTTAGAAAGATTACGTTTTTTAGGAATATTTTCCAATAATTTAGATGAATTTTTTAGAGTTCGTTTTGCTGCCATTCGAAGATTGAGTCTGTCAGGAAAAACAGGTGAAAAAATTTTAGGTGGAATATCAGCTCAACAATTGATTAAAGAAATTACACAAATTGTAATAGATCATCAAACAGAAAGTTTGAATATATTTAAAGAAATTGAGACTGAATTAGAAGCTCAAAATATTTTTATAATTAATGAAGATGAAATTTCACTTGAACAAGAGGTCTTTTTAAAGGATTTCTTTATTCAGAAATTAAGTCCTGAATTAGTTACTATTATCTTAAATGATTTGGCTGAATTTCCTTTACTAAAAGATAATATGGGCTATTTAGCTATAAAATTTGTTATGAAACAGCATGAAGAAATTCGATATGCTATTATTGAAATTCCAAAAACAATGAATCGTTTTGTTGTTTTACCTACAAAGGATGATAAAAAATATGTAATTCTTATCGATGATGTTATCCGTCATAATCTAAAAAGTATTTTTAATATTTTTGATTATGATACAGTCTCTGCTCATATGATTAAAATTAGTCGTGATGCACAATTAGAGATTGATAGTGATTTGAGTAAGAGTATGTTGGAGAAAATATCTACCAGTGTAAAAGATAGGCGAATTGGTGAGCCTGTCCGTTTTATTTACGACCAAAAGATAGAAGAGGATACACTTCAGTTTTTTTTAGAAAAAATGAAAATTGTTGCTTCTGACAGTATTATTCCTGGAGGAAGATATCATAATAGAAGGGATTATATGGATTTCCCTAATTTAGGTAGGTATGATTTATTATACAAAAAGAATCTTCCGTTGCCTATTCCAGGTTTAAGTTTAGAAGGAAGTTTGTTGCAAAAAATAAGTCGTAAAGATTATTTATTGAATGCTCCTTATCAATCATTCTCCTATATAACCCGTTTTTTAAGAGAGGCAGCTCTGGATCCAAGAGTTACTACTATTAAAATTACACTTTATAGACTTGCTAAAAATTCTCAAATCATTAGTTCATTAATTAATGCTGCCAAAAATGGTAAAAAAGTTACTGTCCAAATTGAACTGCAGGCTCGCTTTGATGAAGCATCAAATATTTCTTATGCTGAACAAATGCAAACAGAAGGAATTGAACTTATTTTTGGTATCAAAGGATTAAAAGTGCACAGTAAAATTTGTGTTATTGAAAGAATCGAAAAAGAAAAAACAAGGCGTTACGGTTTTATTTCGACAGGAAATTTTAATGAAGCTACCGCTAAAGTATATACAGATGTTACTTTGTTAACTAGTCATCAGCAAATATTAAAGGATATTTCTAAAATTTTTGAATTCTTTGATATTAATTATAGGATACATCGATACAAACATTTAATTGTTTCACCACATTATACTCGAACTCGATTTTATAAATTAATTGATAGAGAAATATTACATGCTCTTGCAGGAAGAAAAACATATATTAAATTGAAAATGAATAGTTTATCAGATTATCCAATGATTGATAAATTATATGAAGCAAGTAAAGCAGGTGTTAAAATTCAATTAGAAGTTAGAGGTATTTGTTCGTTAATTCCAGGTATAAAAGGACTAAGTGAAAATATTGAAGCCATAAGTATTGTTGATAATTATTTAGAGCATTCTAGAATTTATATTTTTGGTAATGCAGGTCAACCTGATGTTTTTATTTCTTCGGCCGATTTTATGAGAAGAAATTTGGACGGAAGAGTAGAAGTTACTTGCCCCA
>JAHEBK010000059.1:4450-8386 GCA_024642295.1 Flavobacterium sp.
TTAGGATGGAAAGGAAATGTTAAAGCACGTTATCATTCCGAAACTTTGGACAATAAATATAGAGAAAGAAAAGGAAAACCAGTTTTTAGAGCGCAACTAGAAACCTATAAATATTATCAGAACAAAGTCAATCAGTTGGATAATACTGTTAAAAATTAAATCATAACAATAAGAATGATTAGAATAAAAAAATATGCCGCAATCGACATTGGATCAAATGCCATGCGTCTTTTGGTGGTCAATATAGTGGAACAAGACGGAAAAGAACCTCAATTTAATAAAAGTGCTTTAGTTCGTGTACCTATTCGTTTGGGGCAGGATGCTTTTACCGTTGGAGAAATATCAGATGAAAATAGTAATAGAATGTGTGATGCGATGAAGGCTTTTAATCTCTTGATGAAAGTACATAAAGTAGAAGCTTATAGAGCTTTTGCAACTTCGGCCATGCGAGAAGCATATAATGGAAAAGAAGTGGTAGCTTTAATTAAGAAAAAAGCTGACCTCAAAATCGAAATTATTGATGGAAAAAAAGAAGCTGCTATTATTGCTTCTACTGATTTAATGCATTTACTAAAAAAAGAAGAAACCTATTTGTTTGTTGATGTTGGTGGGGGAAGTACTGAGTTTACTTTGTTTTCAAACGGTAAGATTTTAAGTTCTAAATCATTCAAAGCAGGAACTGTTCGACTATTAAATAATATGGTTTGTGATGTAGTCTGGGATGAAATTGAAAAATGGATTAAAGTAAATACGAAAGATTTTGATGAAATTGCATTAATTGGATCTGGAGGAAACATTAATAAGGTATTTAAAATGTCTGGTAAAACGCAAGAAAAACCTTTGTCATATATGTATATGAATTCTCAGTATACTTTTTTAAATTCGTTAACTTATGAACAGCGAATTTCAGAATTAGGATTGAATCCTGATCGAGCTGACGTAATCATTCCAGCAGTTAGAATTTATCTTAATGCAATGAAATGGAGCGGTGCTAGACAAATATATGTTCCTAAAATTGGACTTTCTGATGGTATTGTGAAGGCAATGTATTTTGGAAATATCTAAATTTTAGATTGCTTAGTTTTAAAAAAGAAGGCTGTTATGCAACTTGTATAACAGCCTTCTTTTTTGTGTTAAAAGGTTTTTATAATAATAATATCAATAAGAGTAAAATAATAATAATCGCTCCGAATGATAAATAAAAACCATTTTTGGTAGATCTCAAATCTGCTTTAATCGTTTTTACTTCTTTGCGAAGTTCTTTTTTTTCTATCGAACTTAATGATGATTTGTCCATTTTTTTGATGTCTTCTAATCGATCCAATTTTTGTTGGATTTCAACTGGAATTTCTTTTGAAGAATTGGACAAATTTGTTTCAGTAGCTGAAATCGTTGTTGGAATTGCACCTAATGACAACACAAATATCATTAGATAAGAGCTAATTTTCTTCATAGTTAATGAGTTTAATTAATATGATACTTCCATAAAGATAATAATAAAACATCTATTGTACTATTTTTAAGCCATTATTTGAAGATAATGGTTTTAGGCTTAGCCAATTCAAAACTTTGAAAACCAAAATCAGAACTTTCAAAAGCATTGGTTTTAAAAACGGAATCTCCTTCAAGTGGAATCGTTGGATAATATGAAATTGATAATTGAAAAGAGCTAAATACGAGGTAGTCATTACTGATAATTACTCCAATACCAACTTTAGAATACATTCGTTTATCTGGAAAATTCGCTATTACGTTACCTAACATGGCAACGGAGTAATTAAAATAGGGATTAAATCGAAAACCTCCAATGTTTTTAGGTGAGTAAGTTTGGGTTTGAAATGTCAAAAGCATTTTGTCACTACCATAAATGGGACTATTGAATCCTTGAATTCCATATTGTTCATTTATAGTTACAAAATCGCCAATGGAATTTTGCCGATTAATACCAATCAAAAATGCAGGTTTTATAAATTGACGTAATTTCCAATTTCCAATTTGCATTAAATGGGTAAAATAATTGGCTTGAAATGAAAATGCCGTTTGTTCTGTTTTTGAATGATTAAAATAGGTGCCGCCTTCAAAATTAGTACTCAAATAACCCCATTTAAAGTATTTTCCAATAGCTATTTGAGTACCTATATAAGGTCTCCACAATTTATTTTTATATTGATAACCAGTTGTGATTCCATATATTTGACCTATGGGAACATCTTCAGTAATTCCATATTTAAAAATATACCTGTCTTCAATATACTTTCGGATGTTGATACCAAGTCCTAAAAGAAATTGTTTTTCATTACTATAAAAATTAATGGGGTCATATTGTAATGCCGGTTTCTCAATATAATTAATATTCAAGAAACGGCTTGCAAGAATAAAATTGGTGGTTTTGTTGTTTGTTGTATCTTTTATAAATAGAGGAAAAGCTTTCCCGAACCAAAAATCATGAATATTATTTTTAAAATTTTGAAATTGATAAGTTAAATCTGCTCCTTGTAATGTGTCTCTTTTGAACAGTTGTCCTAAATAAAACCCTCCAGCCCATTTTGTCAAAGGAGAATAAAAAGGACGTTCAATTAAAATGCTTTTATCATAGTAATTGTCTAGGTCTTTATTGTATTTTAATATTGTTTTAGTAAAAGTATTTTTGATATTTGGAACAGTATACGTAAAATCATGTGCATCTTTTCCATCTTCAAATCTATTGGTAAATAGATAGTCAAATTGATGACCGATACCAAAAATGTTTCTTTCAATTAGTCCTAATTTAACTTTTGAACTAGAAAGTTCAAATTTAGGTACAGTACTCCAAGAATCTAATACACGAATGTAAATATCGACAGAATCAGATTTATTGCTTGTTAATTTTTCGGTAATAGTAACTTGATTTACAAATCGCTGAGACCGAATGATTCGCTCTGTTTCTTGAATTACCATTGCGTTAAATGGCATATTCTTTTTGAATAACAACAAATTTTGAATGGCTATATCTTTGGATTTAAGATGCAATCTGTTTCCAATTCTTTCTTCCCATTTTTTTGGTTTTATTAAAGTATCACTGTCGGAATAACCAAATGGATCTAAAGTTACTATGTTTATATTTCGTATAATTTTTCCATTATACTTTTTATGATTTTTCTTTTTGACAGTTTGTGGTTTGTTGGGTTTTGAATTTATAGGTTTAAAAATTAATTTATGTAATAGGCGAGTAAATTTGTTTTTGGCAGAATAGGTTTGAATATTTTTATATACTTCAATACTATCTTTCTTCGGTTCCTTTATTTGAGAATAAGAAATCGAAAAGTTAAATAATAGAAATAGGGCTAATATGATTTTTCTGTTTTGTAGCATTTATAAAAGTATTAATGCATAAAATCAATTTTTAGCAAGCTAAGTTTTTTACAACTTTTGAGATAAAGTTAATTCAAAAAGTAATAATAGTTTTGTAATTAATCTACAAACTCTTTATCGTCAAAATGGTCTTTTACAATTGAGATTCCTTTTTGGAAAATTAGATTGTTTGGATAAATTATGATTTCTCCATCTTTTGTAATTAGTGAAATATGGAAAGCTTTGATGTCTTCGATTTCACCAATGATTGGAAAATCTTTGTCATGAATTTTTATAACATCCCCAATTTTAAAGGGAAAGGAAAAGAACAAGATAATTCCAGCAGTAATATTGCTTAAAATTGACCATTGCGCTACCATTGCAACCCCAACTACTGTTGTTATGGAAGAAATAGCAATAATAATGTCTTTTGCTTGAACGCCCCAAATAAGTGTTAATGAGATTAGCGCCATGATGGTAATAAGCAAATGAAGGTATTTTATAACTAAGTTAGTTCTATGCTCAATAACATGTGTTGTTTTAGCAAATTTTCGTACAAGACTCGAAACAATTAGTCTTAATACAATCATGATTAGGAATACTATT
>JAHEBK010000390.1 GCA_024642295.1 Flavobacterium sp.
TACGATTCCTGCTGGAATAGAAGATGGACAGATAATTAAAATACCTAGACACGGAGGCGAAGGACAACAAGGAGGACCTAAAGGTGATTTATACATTACTTTTTCCATTATAAATCATACACCATTTAAAAGAGACAAAGCAAATCTATACACTACAGTTAATTTAGACTTATACACTGCTGTACTTGGGGGAGAAATCACCATAGACACTTTTGATGGAAAAGCCAAACTAAAAGTAGCTCCTGGAACACAAAATAATGCACAAATAAAATTGAAAGGAAAGGGATTTCCCCTCTATAAAAAAGAAGATCAATTTGGGGATTTATTTGTAAGCTATAAAATCGAAATTCCTAAAGTTTTAACTGAAAAAGAAAAAGAATTATTTACTGAACTTTCAAAGATCCAAAAAACATGAGCACCGAAAACTTCATACCGCTAAATACTTTATGCCACCACTATAAAGTAACACTTTCGTTTTTTTATAATTTAAACGAAAATGGATTAATCGAAATTCAAGAAATTGAAAAAAGCCAATACATCCATCAAGACTCCTTGCATGAAATTGAAAAAATAATCCGTATGCATCAAGAATTAAATGTAAATATTGAAGGAATTGATGTTGTCCTGAATTTATTAAAAAAAATAGATGCTTTAAAAACAGAACTACAATCTGTTAGAAGACGTTTGACTATTTATGAAAATTAAATCCTTAAACCTTCATTTCTAATCTATTAACACCAAAAAACAGAAACTCCCCATGATCTACAAGTAGTCTTTTACGCTAAAATTAAGTTAGATTCGTGAAAAAACCTTGTTTTATTAGAATCTAAAACAGTATCTTACATCCACATTTATCAAAAAACAACCTCTAACTCTAATGACTATTTATGACCATTATAATTTCTCTTTGTATTTTAGTGCTTGTAGCCTATTTATTTGACCTTACAGCATCTTGGACAAAGATTCCTTCTGTCATTTTACTGCTTTTATTAGGATGGGTAGTTAGGGAAGTAACCCTATTTTTCGATATAAAAGTCCCGGATCTCACTTCTACGCTACCTATTTTAGGAACCATTGGACTAATTCTTATCGTACTTGAAGGTTCGTTGGAATTAGAACTAAATCGTTCCAAATTTGGACTAATAAAAAAATCAGTACTTGGTGCTTTTTTACCCTTAATCGCCTTGGCTTTTTCACTTGCTTATGTAATGTATTATCATAGTAATTACTCTTTTAAAGATTGCTTATCAAATGCAATTCCTTTTTGTGTAATTAGTAGTGCCATTGCCATCCCAAGCGTAAGAAACCTAACCTCTAGTCAAAAAGAATTCACTATATACGAGAGCAGTTTATCTGATATATTTGGTGTGATTTTCTTTAATTTCATCGCATTCAACACGAGCTTTGGAATGGAAACTTTTGGTTTTTTCACACTTGAAATTTTATTAATAATCACCATTTCATTCATTTCTACAATATTGCTTTCTTTTTTATTAAACAAAATTGATCACCACATCAAGTTTGTCCCTATCATTCTTTTAGTTATTTTAATTTATGAAATATCCAAAATATTTCACCTACCGGCATTGATTTTCATCCTCGTATTTGGACTATCCATCGGGAATTTAGATGAAATAAAACATTTAAAATGGACTGAAAAATTCCGATTAGACCTTCTTAAAAAAGAGGTAGCGAAATTCAAAGAACTGACTATCGAAGCTACTTTTTTAGTTAGGGCCTTATTTTTTCTACTTTTTGGCTATTTAATTAAGACCTCTGAAATTCTAAACCCTGATACTTTAATCTCTGCAATTAGTATCGTTCTTGGTATTTATGGACTAAGAGTCATTCAGTTATACTTTTCAAAAATTCCATTATTCCCACTACTATTTGTTGCTCCTAGAGGATTGATTACAATTTTATTATTTTTGTCAATCAGTCCTGAACATACTGTACATTTTGTAAACAAATCTTTGATTGTTCAAGTAATTCTTCTTACTGCATTCACAATGATGATAGGATTAATGGGAACAGCAAAACATCGAGAAATCATTATCAAAGAAAAAATAAAAGCCAAACACAGTAGCCACGAAGGCGAAGAAACAGCTTAAAAACAATTTATTTGATTTTTACAATCATAACCAAAAGGAGAATTGTTTATTTATGAACAATTCTCCTTTTGTTGTATCATACATTCTCTTATACCATTTAGCTTTTAAATTTCTGGCATATAATGGTTAACGATTGTCAGGTTGAGCGTAGTCGAAACCTCGTTCTGA
>JAHEBK010000391.1 GCA_024642295.1 Flavobacterium sp.
TTGCTAGACCTACGGAAGCAGATGCTGATCCTGATAGTTTCCAAATCACAACTGCGGGTTATTACACTTTCACGATGAATGTGGAAACATTGAACTATACTTTAGTCCCTTATAATGCTATTGCAGCTACTACTTATACAAGAGTAGGTTATATTGGCTCATCAAGAACAGGAACTGATGCAGGATGGGGCGGCGATGATACTGCTATGACTCAATCCACTTTTGACCCTCATATTTGGACATTAAATGCTTCATTATTTGATGGAAAAGGAAAATTCAGAGCTAATAATGCTTGGGATAAAAACTGGGGTGGTGACACTGCATTCTCTGGATTCCCAACAAATGGTGCCAGTGGAGGCGATATTCCAGTAGCTAAATCTAAATATAAAATTTTATTTAACGATTTAGACGGTAGTTACTTCATGTTACCAAATCAACAATAAAAGAAACAACATATCAAAATCAAAAGGGCTATCATTTTATAGCCCTTTTTTTAACCCTGTAAATGATGAAAAACACATTACTATACTTGTTTTTACTGCTTTCAATGGGAATATTTGCCCAACAACAAACTGTAACCTATGCTATGAACCCAGCTGCATTTGAAGAAACAACAGCTGTAACCATTACCATCAACGGAAATAGCATTAATGAAGCCAACTGGGGTATTGCCAATAATGCCTTATACATGTGGGCTTGGGCTTTTGATGTCGATGATACTACTTCCAAAGGAACGCCTGCTAATGGTTCATGGGATGCCTCCAATGAAAGCAGCCGATTTATCTATAACGAAATCTCAGATACCTATACCAAAACCATTACCCCCACTTCCTATTTCAACACCTCTAACATAGGAAAAATGGGCTTTCTAATCAAAGCAAAAAACGGCAACGGTGATAAAAAATCACAAGATATAGTAGTTGAAGTTGGCATATTTCAAGTCACACTAACTTCACCTTCAGAGAATAGCACTACGATTATTAATTCTGGAGCTAATTTTACAATTTCAGCAACCAATGCTGGGGGAAATGCCAATTACACCTTAAGATCAAATGGAAGTATCATCCATACTTTAGGAAATACAACTACTTATAATCATACTGTTTTAAACAATACTACCAATCAAAATTTCAGCTTGGAAGTTACCCAAGGAAGCACTACGATCGTGAAAAAATTCACAGCTATTGTAAATCCAAATACGGTTTCTCAAACCCTACCAAACGGATTGATTGACGGTATTAATTATGATGCTTCGAATACAACTCATGCTACTTTGGTTTTGGATGCTCCGCTAAAGGACTTTGTATATGTGGCTGGAAGTTTCAATAATTGGCAACCTACATCAGCTTATGCTATGAAAAAGGATCCAACTACAGGCAAATTCTGGTTGGAATTAACCAATTTGACTTCAGGAGTGGATTATACTTATCAATATTGGGTGGGCGAAACAACTCCTATAGCCAATTCCCCTGCTTTGGTAAAAACCGCCGACCCCTACTCTACTTTGGTTTTATCATCTTTTGATGATGCAACAATTCCATCCACTTCGTATCCTAACTTGCCCGTTTACCCAGTAGGTCAAGAACGCGAAGTAACGGTTTTGCAAACTGGACAAACTGCTTATTCTTGGAGTGCGGCAACGACCAATTTTGTTAAACCTGCCAAAGAAAAACTGGTGGTTTATGAAGTTTTAGTCCGTGATTTTGATGCCAACAAAAACTACCAAGACTTAATTAACAAAATCGATTATTTCAAAAATTTAAAAATCAATGCTATCGAATTGTTACCTGTTATGGAATTTGAGGGGAATGAAAGTTGGGGATACAACACTTCTTTTCACATGGCATTGGATAAATTTTATGGAACATCAACAAAGTTTAAAGAATTGATTGACGTTTGTCACCAAAACGGAATCGCTGTTATCCTTGATGTAGCCTTGAATCACGCCTTTGGAAGAAACCCCATGGTACGCATGTGGATGAACGATGCTGATGCTGATGGCTGGGGAAGCCCTTCGACTGAAAATCCTTATTTTAATACCGTTGCCAAACATACTTATAGTGTTGGAGAAGATTTTAACCACCAACAACCGTTGACGCAAGCCTATGTCAAAAGAGTCATTAAACATTGGATTGAAGAGTACAAAATCGATGGATTTCGTTGGGATTTAACCAAAGGCTTTACCCAAAATTGTAACGCTAGTGATGAATCTTGTACCAATGCCTACCAACAAGATCGAGTTGATGTCTTAAAATCTTATGCCGATTATTCTTGGAGT
>JAHEBK010000060.1 GCA_024642295.1 Flavobacterium sp.
ATGATATAAGATAAATAAATAATCTGTGCATCTGCGGTTTTATTTATTTGAGATGTTAAGGTATTACATCATATTGAAATTTTTTCTCATCAATAAAATCTAAAACTTTTGGGAGGGTGTATTTCAAATTTTGAAATGCTTTGACACTATCGTGAAAGATGATGATACTTCCTGGTTTGATGTTAGACGTTACATTTTTTAAACATTTTTCTTTTGAGATGCTATTGTCAAAGTCAGCACTTAAAACATCCCACATAATAATTTTATACCCTTGTTTTTTTAAGGCATCTAATTGTTCATTTGTCATCTTACCATACGGAGGACGAAAGAACTTAGTGGTCAACGCATAATTGTGTTTAGCAATTATTTTAGCACATCGTTTTACATTTTTCAGGTATTCCCTAGTGGCGGTTTTCCACCCGTTTAAATGATTAAAAGTGTGGTTTCCAATAGCATGCTTGTTTTGGATTATTTTTTCAAATAAATGGGGTTGTTCTTCAATGTTTTTACCTACGCAAAAAAAGGTGGCTTTGGCATTGTGTTTTTGAAGTTCATCGAGTACCCAGTCTGTGATTTCTGGAGTTGGACCATCATCAAAACTTAGGTATATTTTATTCTCAGTATTAGGAATGTCCCATACATAATTTGAAAATATCCATTTGATAAGTGCATTTGTTTTAATCCAGTAAAAGCCCATGACGTTGTTGTTTTTTGGAGACTTTAAGTTAGCAAAAAGTGCGGTAATTTCCAAATAATTACCGCACTTTTATAAGAATAAAAAAATCATTTTTTAACACCGCAAATTCGCTAATTTTAAATTAATTTTGATTGTAAATTGACCGCTTGAAGCGGTATTAGCACAAATTTATTAATTACTACTCATTGAAATTAAGTTTTAAAATGAAAATTTGCGAATCGGAGTTGTTTTTTTATTTCAAAAATTATTCTTTATCTCTTTGAAAACGTTGAAACATTTCGATATAAGTATTGAAAGTTTTTTTGTTTTTTTCGTAGAAACCTAAATCTCCATTTTCTTTCATTACTTGTAATAAGCTTCGGTAACGTTCGATATCAGTAATGATGTCAATCGTAATTCCAGATTGTTCATTCATGCTTAATTTGCTATAATAATTAAGGTTTTCTTGGTATTTAAACATTAATTTAGAAAGTAAGTCTTGCGCTTTTGTTTTTTGATTTGTTTGATATAATCCTTTGGCAAAAGGCTCAATAAGAGAATAATAACCAAATTTTTCTAACGGCATTTTAGTCAATGCTAATTCGATAACTTTTTTAGCTTTGTCTTCTTTGTTTTCTTCGATTAATTTGTCCATTAATCGCGCTAAATTGGTTCGGTAGGTGATGCTTTCCCTACGTGTTTCAGGATCGTGATAGATTTTGTCGCTATCACTATTCCCCCAATCCCAAGCCATGATTTTGTTGTACATTTTTTCAGAGTCAATTTGCCCCATGTCAAGAGGGCTTCCTTCTTTAGGGATAGGAGTTCTCAATGGAACTAATTTATAGACCATGCCTTCTAATTGAAGGTATTCCTTCATCCATAGGTAATCTTCATTGTCATAAGCTCCGCCACTAAAGTAAATAGGTCTTTCCCAATTGTTATTGGCAACAATGTCAAACATCATTAATCTGTTTTTATACAAGGCACTTCCTTTAATGTCAATGTCTATATATGGAACAATTGAATCGTTGTATTTAGCTGCAACAACTTTGTTTTTGATGATAGTATTTTTGTCAACTGGAATTCGGATTTTATTGGTTGGAAAAAAGTGAATAGTTTGTCCGTTTTGTAATCCTACTGTTGATTTTGGGTTTTTAATAAATTCCAAAATATCTTTTAATTCCCATCTGCTTTCTGTTTTCGGAATATAAGCCACATAGTCTAATTTGTCTCCCACATATTGATCGTGGCTGAAAGAAATAGGTAGTGGGTTAGATTCGTATGTTTTCATTTTCATTTGGTCAATATACCAATCCGTCATGAACAAACTTGTGTTTACGATTTTGACATCGGTTCTAATTTGTTCGATTTCTTGGGCATACCATAAAGGAAAGGTGTCATTGTCCCCAATAGTAAATAAAATAGCATTAGGGTCACATGAATTCAAATAGGCTTTTGCCATTGAAAGTGCTGTGTATTTTCCAGAACGGTCGTGATCGTCCCAGTTTTGGGATGCCATAATTACAGGGCAAGCCAGTAAGCAAGCTGAAATAATAATTGGACCAGCTGTTTTTGGTTTTAAATAGGTTTGTAAACTTTCGTATAATGAATAAACGCCAAGTCCAATCCAGATCGCAAATACATAAAATGATCCCACTAATGCATAGTCTCTTTCTCTAGGCTCAAAAGGTCTTTCGTTAAGGTATATTTTTAAAGCTAACCCTAAAAATAAGAATAAAACTAAAAGCACATAAAAACTTTTACGGTCTTTACTGGCGTGAAACATAATCCCTATAAGTCCTAAGATAAATGGAATAAAATAATAGGTATTTCTTCCTTTGTTGTTGATTACGTCAGAGGGTAGGTTGTCTTGTGAACCTAAATGAATTTCGTCAATAAATGTAATCCCACTAAGCCAATTTCCATCTAAATAATCATATTTCCCTTGGTTGTCACTTTGTCTTCCAACAAAATTCCACATTAAATACCTCCAATACATATAGCCAAATTGATATTCGACCATAAAACTTAAATTGTCACTTGTGGTAGGCTTGTCAACAATTAAATAATCGGCATAACTCTTAAGGAATTTTAAATATCCTTCGTTGTCTATTTGTTTTTGAGCATAGGCAAGTCTGAATTCAGAAACTGTTTTCTCGACTTCGTTTTTTAATTGGGCAACAGCCTTATTATAGTCTTCTTCGGACAGTTTGTTAACATCAATTCCGTATTTAGCCAAATCCTGTTCGTATGGGTAATTTTGGTCTATGACAAATTTAGGTGGATTGGTGAAGTTGATATAATTTTCGATATGTTCAGAGCTCCACATTCTAGGTAGGATTGTTTTGTGGTAGTCATCGCTGTTTTGCACTGCGTTTTTGTAATTGTTTACAATAATATATTTCCCAGTTTTGTAATCTCTCTCGTAGTTAGGTGCTTTGTCTAGATAGGGAGTAGTAGGGTCTAGTCCGGCGAAACTTTCTGTGTATTGAGGACCGTAAAATAAGGGATTTACTCCGTATTGTTCACGATTGTAATAGGCTAAAACCTCTGCGGCATCGGATGGTTTGTTTTCGTTAATTACGGTATTAGCGTTAGCCCTAATAGGCAACATCATCCAGGTTGAAAAACCAATTAAAATAAATAATACACATAAAAGTAACGTATTCAAGTGTATTAGCCCTTTGTTTTGAGTATACTTTAAGCCAAAATAAAAAAGGGCTGCTAAGAGAACTGTGATTAGTATCGTTCCAGCATCGAATGGTAATCCAAAGTTGTTGACCAAGAAGATTTCACTTTTACCAAAGAACGCCATGGTTAATGGTAATAGTAATTTAAAAATAAATAATAAAACAGAAACGACTACGATGTTAGCAATAACGAAGTTTTTGACGGTAACGGTTTTGTAATGTTTAAAATAATACAACAGACCAATTGAAGGGATGGCTAATAATGCCATAAAATGGACTCCAAACGATAGTCCAATGACAAGTGAAATAACCAAAAGCCATTTATTACCTCTTGGAGTATTCATGTCTTGTTCCCAGCGCAAGCCAAGCCAGAATAATAAAGCAATTAGTAAAGAAGCCATAGCATATACCTCGGCTTCAACGGCATTGTACCAAAAACTATCTGAAAAAGTATAAGCTAAGGATCCTATAAATGAGCTTCCTAGGATGGCTATAGAATGGTCTTTGTTTTCCTTAGTTTCAGTATGCTCATCAGAAGTTGGATAGATGATTTTTTTTAAAATCAGGGTCGATGACCAAAACATGAATAAGATGGTAAAAGCACTTGAAAAAACAGATGTCATATTTACCATAAGTGCGATATGTTCTTTGTCTAAAGCGAACATGGCAAAAAAGGCGCCAATCATTTGAAAAAGTGGGGCTCCTGGAGGGTGTCCAACTTCAAGTTTTGCTGAAGTGGCGATATATTCACCACAATCCCAGAAACTCATGGTAGGTTCAACAGTTAAACTATAGGTTATCAATGCGATTCCAAATGTAACCCAACCGATAATGGTATTCCATTTATTGAAATTGAATGTGGCCTTATTCATGTGTTAAAATTTAATTGTATTTTAAGTTGCAAAGAAAATGTTTTTTTATTGAAAGTTTGGGTCATTAACAAAATTTTCTAGGAAACTATATGCAATTGCTAATTCCTTGATATCTAATTGTTTTTTTTGTAAATTAGTTATAGTTGTTTTTAAAGGATAATTTTTTTTGATAAAAATGGCAAAAAAATTTGTAGAAACTAAATATTGTTATAAATTTGCACCCGCATTCAAGCACTATTGGTCTATGGTGTAATGGTAACACAACTGTTTTTGGTGCAGTCTTTCTAGGTTCGAGTCCTAGTAGACCAACGTAAAAAGCCTCTCATTCGAGAGGCTTTTTCATTTAAAATAGTTTTTGGAATTAAATTTTAAAAGTTATGACGGGTTTGGCAGCGTGATTAACTAGGTCTTCACTAATGCTTCCAGTGAAAAAATGGGACAAACCAGTTCTTCCATGCGTGCAAAGACCAATTAAGTCGGCGTTTATCTCATTTGTAAAATTGATGATTCCTTTTTCGATATTGGTGTCGTTGTAAACATGCGTAGAATAGTTTTTAATATTAAATTCAGTAATAAAATCGTTTAGTATTTTTTGAGCGATTTTGGTCGTTTTAAAACTATTTGGTGTACAAATCATGACAAGTGATAGTTTGGCGTCGAAGATAGTTGTGAATTCAAGCATTTTTTTAAACGGAGTTTTTATCTCGTTTGTAAAATCTGATGCAAAAACAAAGTGTGGTTTTTCGAATTCTAAAGTGTTGTTTTTTATGACCAATACAGGTACTTCGGATAAACGTACTACTTTTTCGGTATTGGAGCCCATAAGTATTTCTTCAATTCCAGTAACTCCGTGAGATCCCATAACAATTAAGTCAATTTCATATTTTTTAATAAAAGAAAGAATTCCTTCAGAGGCTTTTTCAAATTGAACATGTTGGGTAACGGGGATGCCGTTTAAAAAACTTTTTTGCGTTTCGTTTTCGAGTGTTTCGTTTGCTTTTCGAATAAATAACATGATTTCGGGTATTCCCGCAGCTCCTGTTATAGCATCATTCATTTGATTGGGAATTTCAAGCATATGAAGTAGTAGGATTTCGCAATTTTGTTTTTTTGCAATCCTTGCAGCTACTCTTAAAGCATTATCAGCATGAGTGGAAAAATCGGTTGGTACTAAAATTCGTTTCATAATTTTAAGTTTTCTGGTATGGGAAAAATCTTTGTTTTTGGTTATATTAAAGATAAGAAATTTTTTAACAGCAATCTATTTTTTTTGATTTATAAAAAAAACACTATATTTGCACCGTTATTTATTAAAATCTAGATAATGAGGGGACTAATAGTCCCCTCTTTTTATAAAAATATGGTGTTTAAAGAAAAAGTAAGTTCATTATTATTAGAGGCTTTATCAGAGAGACCTTCACTTTTTTTAATTGATGTGGTAATTACCGATGCTTTTAAAATTATAGTGACTATTGATGGTGACAATGGGGTAGTTTTGCAAGACTGTATTGATATTAGTCGAGCCGTTGAAGAGAACTTGGATCGTGAAGAGCAAGATTTTTCACTAGAAGTAGCCTCTTTTGGGGTAGGAGCACCGCTAAAATTTGTACGTCAATACAAGAAAAATATTGGTAGAACGCTGATTGTGAAAACAGAAACGGAAAAATTAGAAGCAAAATTAGTAGATGCTAATGATGATTTTGTAATTTTGTCATGGGAAGCTAGAGAGCCAAAAAAAATAGGAAAA
This sequence comes from Flavobacterium sp., assembly GCA_024642295.1. Taxonomy (GTDB): domain Bacteria; phylum Bacteroidota; class Bacteroidia; order Flavobacteriales; family Flavobacteriaceae; genus Flavobacterium. Next base: position 5,989 of record JAHEBK010000060.1, read on the forward strand.
GGTAAAGAAACAGTTCAAAAAAGACTGGAGTTGCCTTACGGAGATATAAAAGAAGCAATTGTTACAGTAACATTTTAATTAAAGAATTCGCATGGAAAATTTAGCATTAATCGATTCATTTTCAGAGTTTAAAGATGATAAACTTATTGATCGTGTAACGCTTATGGCAATTTTGGAAGATGTATTCAGAAATGCATTGAAGAAAAAATACGGTTCAGATGATAATTTTGATATTATTATAAATCCTGATAAAGGGGATATGGAGATTTGGAGAAGGAGAGTTATTGTTGCCGACGAAGACTTAGATTTTGAAAACGAAGAGATTACGCTTACTGAGGCAAGAAAAATTGAAGCCGATTTCGAAATTGGCGAAGAGGTTTCTGAAGAAGTAAAGTTAATAGATTTAGGAAGAAGAGCTATTTTGGCTTTGCGTCAAAACTTGATTTCTAAAATCCACGAACACGATAATACCAATCTTTATAAGCAATTTAAAGATTTAATTGGTGATATTTACACCGCCGAAGTGCACCATGTGAGACCAAGAGTTGTTATTTTGGTAGATGATGAAGGTAATGAAATTGTGTTGCCAAAAGAAAAACAAATTCCATCTGACTTTTTCCGTAAAGGAGATAATGTTCGTGGAATCATTGAAAGCGTGGAGCTAAAAGGAAATAAACCACAAATTATTATGTCTAGAACTTCGGAGAAGTTTTTAGAAAAATTATTTGAACAAGAAATTCCAGAGGTTTTTGACGGTTTGATTATGGTTAAAAACGTAGTAAGAATTCCAGGAGAAAAAGCAAAAGTAGCTGTAGATTCTTATGATGATAGAATTGATCCAGTAGGAGCTTGTGTGGGAATGAAAGGTTCACGTATTCACGGAATTGTTCGTGAATTAGGAAATGAAAATATTGATGTTATTAATTATACAAGTAACATTCAATTGTTTATAACAAGAGCGTTAAGCCCAGCAAAAGTATCTTCTATTAAAATTAATGAAGAAACGAAACGTGCTGAGGTGTTCTTGAAATTAGAAGAAGTTTCTAAAGCTATTGGTCGTGGAGGGCATAACATTAGATTAGCGGGTCTTTTGACTGGTTATGAATTGGATGTTATTCGTGAAGGTGATGTAGCTGGAGCAACTGCTGACGAGGATGATGTTGAATTAACAGAATTCTCAGATGAGATTGAAGAGTGGGTAATTGAAGAATTTGCCAAAATTGGTTTGGATACAGCTAAAAGTATTCTAAATCAAGAAGTAGAAGATTTAGTAAGAAGAACAGACCTAGAAGAGGAAACAATTCTAGATGTAATGAAAATATTGAAAGAAGAATTTGAAAGTTAGTCGACAAATACTTCTAGCAACACAACAAAAAAGGTAATAATAAAAAGGTTTTATGTCTGAAGAGAGAGTTATTAGAATAAACAAAGTTTTAAGAGAATTGAATATTTCTTTAGAAAGAGCTGTGGATTATCTAAAAGATAAGGGGATTAGTATTGAGGCGAATCCAAACACAAAAATTTCTGATGACGTATACGGTGTCTTGTGCGGTCAATTTGCGGGTGACAGAGGGAAAAAAGAAGCTTCGAAAGAAGTAGGCGAAGAGCGAAGAAAAGAGAAAGAGGCTTTGCGTATTGAAAGAGAAAATGAAATAGAAGATAAACGTAAGCATGATGAGGAAGAACGTTTGAAACAGCAAGAAGTTATCAAAGCGAGAGCGGTAGTAACAGGGCCTGTTCAAGTGGGGAAAATCGATCTTAATCCAAAGAAAAACACACCACCAGCTGCACCTGTAAAAGGGACAGATGAAAAGGTTGAAGCTCCTAAAGTGGAAGCTGTGGTTGAAAAATCAGAGTCAGCGGAACCTGCGCAAGAAAAAGTTGTTTCAGACAAAAAAGAGCCAAAACCTGTTGTTGAAGCTAAAGAATCTAAAAAAGAAGCAGCTCCTTCTGCTCCTAAAAAAGAGGCTAAAGAAACTCCGAATACTGAGGATACACCTGTTGAAGAAGCTATTACCACTCAATACCAAAAATTATCTGGAGCCAAATTAACAGGACAAACAATTGATTTGTCTCAGTTTAATAAGCCTAAAAAGAAAAAAGAGGAGCCTAAAATTACGCCTAATAAACCTGGTGCTCCAGGTGCTAATGCAGGTGCTAATAAAAATAAACGTAAAAGAATTGCGCCTAAACCAGGTGCTCCAAAACCTCCTGGAGTTCCAGGTGCTCCAAATCCTAATAAGATTACACCAAATGCTGGTGGTGGAGGAGGTTTCAATCGTAGCGCAAGACCAGGTTT
>JAHEBK010000061.1 GCA_024642295.1 Flavobacterium sp.
TTTCCTTCTAAATCTTTAAAATTATAAGGAGTATCTAAATTAGCATCTCTATCAAAATCCAAAACAGGGGCGATATTAAACTGCCCTAAACTATGTTTAATTGACGCTCTCAAAATAGCATACAAAGCATGCTCATCATCAAATTTAATTTCGGTTTTAGTGGGGTGAATGTTAATATCAATGGTATTGGGAGGAACGTCCAAATATAAAAAATAACTCGGTTGTGCACCATCTTTTAAGATACCGTCGTAAGCTGCCATTATCGCATGATGCAAATAACCACTTTTTATAAACCGATCGTTGACAAAAAAGAATTGCTCACCCCTGCTCTTTTTGGCAAACTCAGGCTTACTGACAAAACCTTGAATCGTCACAATTTCTGTTTCTTCTTGTACAGGTACCAATTTTTCATTGGTTTTACCTGAAAAAATATTGACAATTCGCTGCCTTAAAGTCGAAGCAGGCAAATTGAACATTTCGCTTCCATTATGGTAAAAAGTAAAATGGATATTGGCATGCGCCAAAGCCACTCTTTGAAACTCATCAATAATATGACGGTATTCAACCGTATCCGATTTCAAGAAATTACGACGCGCTGGAATATTAAAAAACAGATTTTTAACTGCAAATGAAGTTCCCTTAGGCAATACAGCGGCCTCTTGTGAAACAAACTTACTTCCTTCGATAACGATTTGCGTACCGAGTTCTTCTTGATCTTGCTTCGTTTTCATTTCCACATGTGCAATCGCAGCGATAGAAGCCAAAGCTTCGCCACGAAATCCTTTGGTACCTAAAGAAAATAAATCCTCAGCTTGGCGAATCTTTGAGGTAGCATGACGTTCAAAACACAAACGAGCATCCGTAACACTCATCCCTAAACCATTGTCAATGACTTGAACCAATGCTTTTCCAGCATCTTTGATAATTAACTTAATATCAGTTGCTTTAGCATCAACGGCATTTTCAAGTAATTCTTTAACTACCGAAGCAGGACGCTGAACGACTTCTCCAGCGGCAATTTGGTTGGCAACATGATCAGGAAGTAATTGGATGATACTCGACATTTCTTTTGTATTCAGTTATCAGTAATTAGTTTTCAGGGAATAACTAAGCCCCGCAAATTTAATAAATTTCTATCGGCTTTTAGTGTTTACACAATCATAAATAAAACAAAAAAACCTACACTGTTTTTTTGAACAGTATAGGTTTGTAAATGAATTAATTCTTTTTTTTTATTCTTCCAACTTCAACGGCGAACTTTCAATTTGCAAAGCTCCAGAAGTTAATAAGGGTTGGTTTTGGTAATCGTGTGCCAAAGATGCTTGTTGACGGATATACGCCATTTTGATTGCAGCAATAGCCGCCTCAGTTCCTTTGTTTCCATGAATTCCTCCACTTCTATCGATAGACTGTTGCATCGTATTATCAGTCAAAACACAAAAGATAACAGGAATATCTGTTTGTACATTTAAGTCTTTGATTCCTTGTGTTACACCTTCACATACAAAATCAAAATGCTTTGTTTGTCCTTGAATCACACACCCGATTGCAATAACCGCATCAACATTTTGAGTTTGTAACATTTTTTTACTTCCGTAAATCAACTCAAAGCTCCCTGGTACATTCCATCGAATAATATGAGAAGCTGGCACTTCGTTATCCAAAAAAGCTTCTAACGCTCCTTTGTAAAGTCCTTCAGTAATTTGTTCATTCCACTCTGAAACGACTACTCCAAAACGAAAATCTTTCGCATTAGGAAGTGTGCTTTTATCATAAACCGATAAGTTTTTATTTTCAGTTGCCATCTTGTATCTGTTTTCAGTTTAAAATTGAGTCTTAAAATTAATAAAAATAAGTGCAACTAAGAAACATTAAATCTTAATTGCACTTATTTTTAGTAATAGTAAAAAATTTATTTTTTATTGCGCTAATCCAATCAATACATCTACAGAAGCAGCTTCTGGTGTTGTATCATAATTATCTTTGATATCTGTGAAAAATTTCAATGCTTCTTCTTTTTTACCTAAAGCCAAGGCTGTTTTTCCAGCTTTCAATAAGAAACGAGGTGTTGTGAAATCATTTTTATTTGACTCTGCCGCTTTTACATAAAATGAAAGTGCTTCTTCTTGTTCGTTTTTTTGAGAGTGAGCATCACCAATTGCTCCTTTTGCCAAAGCACTCAAAATCATATCATCAGAGCTGAATTTACTCAAATAATCAATAGCTTCAGCATATTTTCCTGTATTCAAGAAAGCAATACCCGCATAATAATTAGCTAAGTTTCCAGCATCAGTTCCAGAATACTCATCTGCAATTTTGATAAATCCAAATTTACCTTCAGATCCGTTCAATGACAACTTATACAATGAATCGCTAGCAACACCATTAGTTGCTTTTTCGAAATTTTGTTGTGCAACAAACATTTCGTCAGCAGCCTCATTTTGTTTTGGCTCAGAAATAAATTTTTGGAATGCTAAATAACCAACAGTAAACAAAGCAACAGCTCCTACGAAACCAATAATAACTTTTTGATTCTTAGCAACAAAGTCTTCTGTTTTTGAAGCTGTCTCATCAAGTTTAGAAAACACTTCAGCAGTTGTACTGTCTTTTTCATCAATGATTACATCTTCAACAACATCTTTTACTTCTTTTTCTTTTGGTGTTTTATATCCTCTTTTATTATAAGTAGCCATTTCAATTAAATTTAGTGAACCGCAAAAATAAAATTTTTATTCAAACTCACGCAAAAAAACACCTTTTTTATATTTATTTTAAAAAATAAAGTATTACAAAGGTCTAAAGCTCACATTTACCATAGAACATTTAACGCAGATAAAACTTCAAATGCCTTTTATCTCAAAAATTTTCAATAATTTGCGCACACTTTCAAAATGACAATCACAAGACAACAAACACGCAATACCAGCAAGCATTTATAATGTATTTAAAAAAAATATCCTTATTCAATTATAAAAATTTCTCAGAAGCCAATTTTGAGTTTGACGGAAAGATCATTTGCTTTGTTGGAAAGAACGGAATTGGGAAAACGAATGTCTTGGACGCCATTTATCATTTGTCTTATGGCAAAAGTTATTTCAATCCTCTTGCGGTTCAAAACATCAAACACGGTGAAGAGTTTTTTGTCATTGATGCCGAGTTTATTAAAGAAAATCGTAATGAACAATTAGTTTGTAGTTTAAAAAAAGGACAAAAGAAAATTCTTAAACGCAATGGAAAAGCGTATGATAAATTTTCAGACCATATAGGTTTTATTCCATTAGTGATTATTTCTCCTGCTGATAGGGATTTGATTATCGAAGGAAGTGAAACACGACGGAAATTCATGGATAGTGTAATTTCCCAACTCGACTCAAAATACTTGCAACAATTGATTCAATACCAAAAAGTAATGAGTCAGCGCAATGCCTTATTGAAATATTTTGCTCTCAATCATGTTTTTGAAAAGGAAACCTTATCCATCTATAATGAACAATTGGATGCTTTTGCAAATTATATTTTTGAAAAAAGAAAATCTTTTATTGAAGCATTCGTTCCAATTTTCAATACCCATCACCAAACCATAACCGGTTCAGCCGAAAGTGTGCAATTGGTATACGAAAGTCATTTATTCGAAATGGATTTACAAACCTTATTAGAAGAAAACCTCAACAAAGATCGTGCTTTACAATACACGAGCGTTGGCACCCATAAAGACGATTTGTCCTTTGAAATCGACTATCATCCGATCAAAAAATTTGGTTCTCAAGGACAACAAAAATCATTTTTAATAGCATTAAAACTAGCGCAGTTTGATTTCTTAAAAAAACAAAGTGGCGTAAAACCCCTTTTACTCTTTGATGATATTTTTGACAAATTAGACGAAAGTCGGGTGTCTAAAATTATCGAAATGGTTAACAGCGATGCTTTTGGTCAACTTTTCATCTCTGATACGCATCCAGAACGCACGGAAACCATTGTCAAATCAACCCATCAATCCTATCAAATAATCCATTTATAAATTCATAATGAAAAGGAAAAATACTTAACTTAGTATCTTTCTCTTTTATAAAATTAAATCAAAATGAAATTTCGCTCACTTGTATTCCTGATTTCCTTATCTGCTCTTTTGAGTTGTCAAAAACAACAATCGCAAAACGTGACCATTGTTGATGCTCCTACTTTTTCAAAAACAATAGAAGCAACTCCAGAAGCTCAAATACTAGATGTACGAACTCCAGACGAATTCGACACCGAACACATCAACGATGCTGTCAACATCAATTGGAATGGAGATAATTTTGTTAGTGAAGTAGAAAAATTAGACAAAACAAAACCAGTTTTTGTATATTGCGAAAGAGGTGGAAGAAGTAAAAAAGCATCCGAAAAACTTAAAGAGCTTGGCTTTACAGCTATATATGAACTTGATGGTGGATTTATGAAATGGAGTTCAGAAGGATTTAAAAGCAACAAAAACTAATATAAAACGCAATTATGCTTTCAAATGATAGCTTACAATTTCTTGACGATTTAAAAGCCAACAACAATAGAGATTGGTTTATAGCTAATAAAAAAAGATACGATACCTTCAAAAAAGACTATCATCAATTGGTTGCTGATTTTTTAGATATCATGAAACCTTTGGACGCTTCCTTAGAAATGCTCGAAATAAAACATTGCACCTTTAGAATCAATCGCGATATTCGTTTTTCTAAAGACAAATCTCCTTATAAATCTCATATAGGTGTCTGGCTTTCATCAGGAAACAAAAGCAACAACAGAGCAGGGTATTATGTCCATATCGAAAGAGGCGCAAGCTTTATTGCCGGTGGATTTTACGCTCCCGAATCTGAAGATTTAAAAAAAGTCCGCAAAGAAATCGCTTTCTTTCACGAAGACCTAGAAGCGATATTAGAAAATAAAACATTCAAAAAAGAATTTGGCACTTTTAATCGAACAGAAAAAAGTACACTCAAAAACCCTCCTAAAGGATATGATAAAGATCACCCTGCTATAGAATTATTAAAATTAAAAAGTTTTGAACTGTTACAAAAATTCGACATTGAGGAAATCACCCAAAAAGATTTTGTATCAAAAATGAGCAAAAAATTAATCTTATTAAAACCGTTGAATGAGTTCATGAATCGGGCATTAACTGCTGATGACTAACAAATAACAGGATGAAAAAAAGAAAAATACTTTTCCTTGGAGAAACCTATAGAGCCGATGCCATCACTTGGATGAATGGTCTTCAAGAATTTGGAGATTTCGAAATTATTAGTTGGGAACTAAAAACACCTTCTAATAATAAATTTAGTAGAATCATCCGAATTTTAGAATATATTTTTGCACCGCTACAAACAAAAAAAATCATCCGCCAACACCAACCTGATATGGTTATTGCCGAACGAACTACCAGCTATGGTTTCCTAGCCGTAATGTGCGGATTAAGACTTTCAGCAATTGCGCAACAAGGAAGAACTGATTTATGGCCAGAAAATTCCATTTACTATCCATTCAAAAAAATTATTCAGAATTACGCATTTAAGAACGCCACATTAATACATGCTTGGGGTCCCGTAATGGCGGAATCTATGATGAAAGCAAAAGTAGATATGTCAAAGGTTTTGGTCTTACCCAAAGGAATTGATTTGTCGAAATTTAAAAATACAAATACCGCCAATCCTTCAAAAATTTCTGCGATTGTAACCCGTTCGCTTTTACCTGTTTATTGTCATGATATCATTTTAAGAGCTTTTGCTATTATTCATCAAAAAGGAATCGATTTTTCATTAACTATCATTGGCGATGGAACACAGTTAGAGAATTTAAAAAACTTAGCAACCGAATTGCAAATTGACGACAAAGTACTCTTCACTGGCAGAATCCTTAATACTGAATTGCCGGCACTACTACAAAAATCAAATTTTTATATTAGTATGCCCTTAACCGAGGGTGTATCTGGTTCTTTATTTGAGGCTATGGCGTCCAATTGCTACCCAATCGTTTCAGATATTGAAGGCAATCAATCTTGGATTACCCATCGTAAAAACGGACAATTAATTCCAGTTAACGATTTTAAAACCCTAGCTGAATCGATTCTTTGGGCTTTTGAAAACGAATCTCACTGCAATGAATCTGTTACAAATAATAGAAAATTTATTGAAGAACACGCTAATTACGAAAAAAACATGCATATCATTGCTTCAAAATACCATGAATTGATTGATCGCTATAACGCTATTTAAAATATAGTAGTTGTTTTTAACACATAGCTTAGCAAGTCTTGCTTTAAGACGTTACACTTTACATAATTTACATAGACAAAAGGACATCATAGTAAATTTGCATAACTATGTTTTTATAAAAAAAGCGTAGCGCCTTTTTTCTTTTCTATAAAAAACTATGTCACTATGTGTTAAAAAAAAATCCTCAACAGTTCTTTTAAATAACTCGAACCAACTTATTTTTTATCCTTACTTTTGAAATTTAAAAATCACTTTTAAACACGCCCTTACTTTTATGGAAATATTACAGCAGTTTTCATTAAAAAACTATAACACTTTTGGAATCGAGGCCAAGGCCAAACAATTTGTAGCCATTCATTCTATTGATGAATTAAAAACGGTTTTAGCACAACATAAAAACGAAAAAAAATTCGTTTTAGGTGGCGGTAGCAATATGCTCTTAACAAAAGACATTGATGCCTTGGTAATTCATATCGATTTGAAAGGAAAAAAAGTAATTGACGAAAACGAAGATTTTGTTTTCATCGAATGTCAAGCGGGTGAAAACTGGCACGAGTTTGTGCTCTGGACCATCGAGCAGGATTTTGGTGGCCTTGAAAATATGTCACTTATTCCTGGAAATGTAGGAACAACTCCAGTTCAAAACATAGGTGCTTATGGAGCTGAAATCAAAGATAGTTTTATTTCATGCGAAGCTATTACCATAGAAAGTCAAGAAAAGAGAACTTTCCTAAAAGACGAATGTAAGTTTGGCTATAGAGAAAGTATTTTCAAAAATGAAGTCAAAGACCAATACATCATCACTTCGGTGGTGTTTAAATTGACCAAACGCAATCATAAAATCAATACCGCTTACGGTGATATCAGTACGGAATTAGCCAAAAACAACATCTCAAACCCTACTATCAAAGATGTGAGCAATGCTGTAATTGCCATCAGAAGAAGCAAACTTCCAGATCCAAAAGAACTAGGAAACAGCGGTAGTTTTTTTAAAAACCCAATTGTTCCTAAAATAGATTTCGATAAAATCCATCAAAGGTTTCCTGAAATGAAATACTATAACTTATCTGAAACAGAAGTTAAAGTCCCTGCAGGTTGGTTAATCGAGCAAGCAGGTTTCAAAGGAAGACGTTTTGGTGATGCTGGAATTCACAAAAATCAAGCATTGGTTTTAGTTAATTATGGCAACGCAACAGGACAAGAAATTTTAGCGGTTTCTAAAAATATCCAACAAACTATTTTCGAGACTTTTGGCATCCAAATCGAAGCCGAAGTCAATGTCATTTAAGACCCAAAAACAAGGGTGAAAATTTTATTTTAAAATTCATATTTTATCATTTACAAATCATAATTCTATTCATACCTTTGCACTCGATTTAATAACCTCATTAAAATCCAATGCTTATACTATTACTTTACTTTTTTATTGTTATCGTCGTTGTTCAACTAGTATATTATTTAGGGGTTTTCGGAAAATTTGCTTTTGCAAAAAGTCAAAAAATCATCCCTAAAAGAATCCCTGTATCAGTGATTGTTTGCGCTAAAAACGAAGAAGAAAATGTCAAGAATTTCATCCCGTTATTAGCAGAACAAAACTACCCTGATTTTGAGATTGTTTTAATAGACGATGCTTCCAGCGATAACACCTTAGAAATTTTTGAAGCATTTGAAAAACAATACGCCAACATTCGTTTGGTAAAAGTCGAAAACAACGAAGCCTTTTGGGGAAATAAAAAATATGCTTTAACCCTAGGAATCAAAGCTTCAAAAAAAGACTATCTATTATTCACAGATGCCGACTGTTATCCTACGTCCAAAGATTGGATTACGGCTATGACCTCTCAATTTACCTTACAAAAAACTATTGTTTTGGGTTATGGTGGCTATGAAAGAATTGCCAATTCATTTCTAAACAAACTCATTCGTTTTGAAACTGTTTTGACTGCCATGCAATATTTATCTTGGGCAAAAACTGGAAATCCATATATGGGTGTGGGTCGTAATTTGGCATACAAAAAAGACGAATTCTTTAACGTTAACG
>JAHEBK010000392.1 GCA_024642295.1 Flavobacterium sp.
TAAACTAAAGATTATGATGTATAAAAATGGAACAAATTTCATGGAGTGTTGTTAAAGTAATCAAAAATTAAATTCTATTCAATTGTACCAATAGCCCTCATTTCAGTACCCTCACTAATTCCTACGTTTTTATCTCCAAGTTCTTTGCGAGCTTTTTCAGCAATAACCATAATTTCTTTTACTATTTCTGGATGTTCTTCTATCACATCGTAACGTTCTCCTGGATCACGCGTCATATCAAATAATTGGGCTTTTTTTGAGGATTGGTCTATTTTACCACCATATTTACCATCATTACCAGGTTTGGTTTCATACGATTTCCATTTGTGTGGGAATACCAATTTCCAATTGCCTTTGCGTACAGCATTTAAATTGTTATTACCAAAGTAATACAAAATGGATTCTCTTGGTGATGTGCTAAAATCTCCTTTAAAAAGAGAGGTAATATTTACACCATCAATTTTGTTATTAGATAGTTTTCCTTTAATAATGCTTGCAAACGTAGGAAGTAAATCAATCGTACTTCCTAATTTGTCACAAACGGTTCCATTGGGTGTAACACCTGGCCATTTGATGATGAATGGAACTCTTTGACCCCCTTCCCAGCTCGTCATTTTCCCTTCGCGTAAACCACCTGCAGATCCTGCATGATTTCCAAAGCTTAACCAAGGGCCATTATCACTTGTAAAAATTACAATGGTATTGTCTTCAATTTTATTTTCTTTTAAAGCCTTGTTGATTTGACCTAATGACCAATCCAATTCCATGACCACATCACCATACAGACCTTGTTCACTTTTACCTTTAAATTTTTTTGAAACTCCTAAAGGTACATGACCCATAGAATGCGCTAAATACACAAAAAAGGGTTTTTTCGAATTTTTGTTTATAAAATCAACTGCTTTTTCAGTATAGAGCGTCGTTAGGTTGTCTTGGTCTGCCATACTTTTAATCTCCCCAATTTTGTCATTTCCTTGAATAAGCGGTAATTCAGGCAAATCATACCGTCCATTTCCTTTTGCTAATTTTTCTCCGGTAATGCTATTTCGTGGCCAGAAATCATTAGAGTAGGGAAGTCCCAAAAATTCATCAAAACCTTGTTGTAAGGGTAAAAATTTCTTTTGATCACCCACATGCCATTTTCCGAAAGCTGCTGTTCTATATCCTTGTTCCTTGAACATTTCTGCAATAGTATATTCATCAGGATTTATACCTATATTACGTCCAGGTGCTATGACACCAGGAAAACTAATCCTGTTAGGGTAGCATCCTGTTAGTAATCCTGCACGTGACGCACTACAAACGGGTTGTGCCACATAGAAATTTGTAAACTTCATGCCTTCTGCAGCCATTTTATCAATATTGGGTGTTGTATATCCTGTTGCACCGTAGGTTCCAAGATCGCCATAGCCCATGTCATCAATAAAAACGATGATAACGTTTGGTTGCTTTTTAGATTGTTGACTTTGCATAATGTTAACTGCCATGATAATTAAAAGAACAGTAATACTTATTTTTTTCATAATTTAATTTATTCCGTTTGATTCGGATGTTTTCTGTATTATTTGAATTTAAGTTTTTTTAATTTTTGTGTTGAAAAATATATTCCTTTATGATCATTGTATTCTGATTGGTAAAAGTTGGACTATAAAATTGATGCAAGTGTGAAAATTATTTTTTAACGATTTTTTTGGTCTTTCCTTCTGCTTTTAATATATAAACTCCTTTAGTTAGTGATTCTGCCGAGACACTATCACTTTTACCTTTTAATATTAATTGCCCATTCAGGTTGTAGAGTTTCCAAGATACTTCTTTGTTAAAATTAAATTTAGAATCACTAATTGTTGGATACACTTCAAAATCAGATGAATTCCCTTCAAAAGTAGGTGTTGATAGAATTTTATTTAGTTCTTTTTGTTTTAATGCCCAATACATCGCTCCAGTAAAACTTCCTGGAGCGGGTAAATTAGGATTACTAGTATTAATCATAGGTAGCATGTCTAGAGTAGGAACTAGTCCACTTGTAGCCGCAGCAGAATAGTTTGCAAATACAATAATATCTGGAAATGCTTGTACACTTTCAAACCATTGATAAGCAGTTACTAATCCATCTGTATATGCCGCTATATTTGGATCATCACCTCTTGGGGTAAGCCATATTACTTTTGTTCCTAATTCTCTAGCTCTATTATAACATTTTAAATAGGATGACCTAACGGAACTTTGGAGTAATAAGTCAGGTTGTGCTTCATATACAAATCCTCCATTTCCAGC
>JAHEBK010000393.1 GCA_024642295.1 Flavobacterium sp.
TAATATCTTTTGCACCTTCAAAACCTACAAACCAATTACCAGTGATAATTCCGGAAGTAGCAATTCCACAAAAGGCATGTAAACAAGCACCTACAGACCAAATCCCAATTGCCCAAAGAAACCCTTTTTTAGTATCTAACCAATCCACAAATCTTCCTGCAAACAATAAAGATACAGCATAAAAAATAGAAAATAAAGCGGTTATATTTCCATAATCATTGTTAGTCCAATGAAACTCAGGAGCAATAAAATCACTCCATGTTAAGGATAGTACTTGTCTGTCAAGATAATTTATGGTAGTTGCAAAAAACAACAGCCCACAAATTGTCCAGCGGTATTTTCCAATGGTTTCTTTTTTGTTATTCATAATAGTTAATAGTTTTATTTTTATTAAAATTAAAATAGGGTGGAGGTGGTTTTCTCCAACGTAAATATATGTTATTCTTTTATAGGGATATTAAAATAGTCTTTTGCATTTTCAAAACAAATGGCTTTTACAAGGTTTCCAATGAGTTTCATGTCATTAGGAAGCTCCCCTTTTTCAACTTCGTCACCCAATGTATTACAAAGAATACGGCGGAAATACTCATGACGAGGAAAAGATAAAAAACTTCTGGAATCCGTCAACATACCTACAAAACGACTTAGTAAACCAAAATTGGATAAAACATTCAATTGTTTTTCCATACCATCTTTTTGATCTAAAAACCACCATGCAGCGCCATATTGCATTTTTCCAGGAGTAGATCCATCGTTAAAGTTGGCTACCATAGCAGCAAACATTTCGCTGTCTTTTGGGTTTAGATTGTAGACAATGGTTTTGGTTAAGGAATCATTTGTACTCAATTTTCCGAAAAACGCACTCATTGCATTTGCCGCACTCAAATCCCCAAGAGAATCGAAACCTTGGTCTGGTCCTAAGAGTGTCATCATTTTAGAGTTGTTGTTGCGAATAGCACCTATGTGAAATTGTTGCACCCAGCTGCGTTTGTGATTCATTTTGGCAACTTCAAACAAAACAGCCGACTTGTATTTGTTAATTTCTAATTCGGTTAAGGCTACAGTTTTTATTCCTTTTTCAAGTATGCTGTCAATTTCTTCCTCTGAATAGTTTTCAGCATAAAAAGTAGCATGTCCGTGATCTGAAATGCGGCATCCATTTTCATGAAAATAATCATGTCGCAGTTGTAAGGCTTGAATTAATTTTGCAAATGTTTTGATTTCAAAACCTACTGTTTTTTCAAGTTTTTGAATCCAGTCAGCAAACAAACTTCCTTTTTCAATCTCAGTCGCTTTATCAGGACGGAAAGAAGGCAATACTGCAATATCAAAATCTTCTGCTTGAAGTTGTTTATGGTATTGTAAGTCATCGGTTGGATCATCTGTTGTTCCTACCATTTTGACGTTCATTTTTCGCAACAAATTTCGAACACTAAACTCCGGTTTTTTCAGTAAGGCATTACATTTATGGTAGATAGCATCGGCTGTTTCGGCATTAAGTAATTCTTCAATTCCAAAATAATTTTTCAATTCAAAATGTGTCCAATGGTACAACGGATTTCTGAGTGTATAAGGAATCGTTTCAGCATACTTTATGAATTTCTCATAGTCAGAAGCATCGCCACTAATGTATTTTTCGTCAATTCCATTAGCACGCATCGCACGCCATTTGTAATGATCTCCTTCAATCCACAATTGTGTGATGTTTTCAAATTGACGGTCTTCAGCGATGTCTTTTGGCGACAGATGATTGTGGTAATCAAATATGGGTTGTGATTTAGCATACTCATGATAAAGGGTGCGCGCTACTTCATTATGCAGCATGAAATCAGGAGTGATAAAAGCGGTTTTAGTCATGTTTTTTTGTTGCAATAGATTACAGTGGATAACTATTATACCGTAAAGGAAATTACTTCCTTTACGGTAATTATAGCATGCATTATTCTTATTTTTTTAGAAGCGCTTTGTAGAATTAAAGACTTCTTTTGATGCCTAGTTCAAGGCCTCTTAATTCGGCCAAACCTCTTAAACGACCTATTCCAGAATAGCCAGGGTTTGTTTTTTTATTCAAATCATCTAACATTTGATGACCGTGGTCAGGACGCATTGGGATAATTCGACCTGTTTCTTTTTCTTTTTTAACAATTGATTTTACCACTTCATACATGTCTACATCACCTTCTAAATGATTGGCTTCGTAGAAATTTCCTTCAGCATCTCTTTGTGTGCTTCTCAAATGGATAAAATTCATTTTTTCACCATGACGAT
>JAHEBK010000062.1 GCA_024642295.1 Flavobacterium sp.
TAATTTGTTGGTTATTCCTGGAAACGAATTTTGTTCCTGAATCAAAGTTGGAATCCCTAACATATTTGCCATTTGCAACAAAGGTCCACTCGCAAAACCACCTGTACCAATCACCACATCAGGTTTAAACTGTTTAATAATTTTTCTAGACTTCAGTAAGCTACTTACCAACTTAATAGGAAACAAAGCATTTTGCAATGTTAACTTCCTTTGCAAACCTGCAATCCAAAGTCCTTTTATTGTATAACCTGCTTGAGGTACTTTTTGCATTTCCATTTTATCTTGAGCACCTACAAAAAGAAATTCTGCATCTGGGAAACGCGATTTTAATTCATTTGCAATGGCAACAGCAGGATAAATATGCCCTCCCGTTCCACCACCACTTAATATGAATTTATATGGTTTCATCGTATTGAGATTTAGATTATTTTTTATTTAAAACAGCATTCATTGGATTTGAAGACTTATCTTCAATCGAATAATCACTAACAACAGATTCCACCTCTTCATCTGCTAAAACCTGCGCATCTATTAATTTTCGCAAGGCTTCTTCACGCTTTGCAGCTTCTTTTTGTTCTTCTTCAATTTCTTCTTCTTTTTTGGTCACATTAATAATGATTCCTAATGAAAAGCAGGTCATCCAAATAGAACTACCTCCGCTACTAATTAATGGCAAAGTCTGCCCAGTTACTGGCAATAATTCAACCGCGACAGCCATATTAATCATCGCTTGGAATATCATTGGAAAACCGAGACCAATCACTACTAATTTTCCAAAAAGTGTATTCGCCTTATGTGAAGCAACAACAAATCTAAAAAGCAACAACAAATACAACATTAAAACCCCAAAACCTCCTACAAGACCATATTCTTCTACTATAATGGCATAGATAAAATCGGATGATGATTGGGGTAAGAAATTTTTCTGAACGCTTTTCCCAGGACCTAAACCATAAATTCTACCAGAGGCAATTGCAATTTTGGCTTTCTCAATTTGATAATCATCTTCATCTGGTTTATCGGTAGTAAAATTTACTATTCGGCTTTCCCAAGTATTCACACGACTGAAAAATCTTGAGTCTGGAAAAGCTTTTGCCAAAAGCACAAAAAACAACAGCAACACAACTCCTGAACCTATGATATACATTAAATATTTCAAAGGATATTTTCCAACAAAAACCAACATTACTACCATTGAAAAAATTAATGCAGTAGTAGAAAAATTAGCAGGAAGGATAAACATCAAGGTTATAAATACAGGAATCCACAATTCTTTCAAAGAACTAACAAAGTCTATAGGTTCTTCTCGTGTTTTTGACAAATAACGTGCTACATAAATAAACAACACGATAGCCGCCAAAGTAGAGGTTTGAAAAGTGATTCCAACAAATGGAATTTGGATCCAACGACTAGCATTGGCACCAGCAATCACTGTTCCTTTTATTAAAGTATAGGCCAATAAAAGCCATACAATTGGTAATCCAATTCGGGACATCCCTCTGAAATAGTGGTATGGAATTTTATGTACCCAATAAATAATTAAAAAACCAATGCAAACATGAAAAAAATGCTTAATCAAGTATCCTAAAGTATTCCCTGTTCCATGACCTAGGTAAGCTAAATTACTACTCGCACTAAAAACAGGCATAAACGAAAACAAGGCCAATAAAGCCACAAAGGACCATATTCCTTTATCTCCTTTTAAATTGTTTATTAGTTGTTTCATTTTTTATTTAGGATTTGGAATTTAGAATTTAGGATTCATACTTGAAATCCTAATTCCTAAATCCTGATTTTTTTTACAAATTCTGAACTGCTTGTTTGAATTGATTCCCTCTATCTTCGTAATTTTCGAATAAATCAAAACTTGCACAAGCTGGTGATAGCAGTACTGAATCTCCTTTTTCAGCTAAACGTTGCGCCATAATAACCGCTTCACGCATATTTTGAACTTCTATCATCATATCCACAACATTCCCAAAAGCATCAATGATTTTTTTATTATCAACTCCTAGACAAATAATTGCTTTTACTTTTTCATGAACCAATGACATCAATTCATTGTAATCATTTCCTTTATCAACCCCACCAACAATCCAAACTGTTGGTGTATTCATACTATCCAAAGCAAAAAAAGTAGCATTCACATTCGTTGCTTTTGAATCATTAATATATTGTACATTTTGAATTTTCAACACTTTCTCCAAACGGTGTTCTACCCCTTGGAAATTAGATAAACTTTCACGGATTGTTGCTTTTCTAATTTGCATCAATTTTGCTACAGAAGTTGCTGCCATCGCATTTTTCATATTATGCTTTCCTTCTAAAGCGATAGTTTCAGTTTCCATTTTAAGTTCGTCTTGGTTGATTGTTACTTCCATAATGTTATTTTGTATAAAGGCTCCTTCACTAAATGTTTTTGTCAATGAAAAAGGAATTAGTTTTGCTTTTGTTTTGTTGTTTTTTAACCAGTTTGTTATTGCTTCATCGTCAGCATCATATATCAAATAATCATCCTCTGTTTGATTCATTGTTATGCGAAACTTAGCATTGATATAATTTTCATATTTATAATCATATCGATCTAAATGATCTGGACTTATATTTGTTATTATCGCAATATGTGGCTTATAAATAAAAATTCCGTCTAGTTGAAAACTACTTAATTCTAAAACGTAGGAATCATAATTTTCATCAGCCACTTGCCATGCAAAACTCTTTCCTATATTTCCTCCCAATCCGACATTCAATCCTGCTGATTTCAACAAGTGATAGGTTAACATGGTGGTCGTTGTTTTACCGTTACTCCCTGTTATCCCTATTGTAAGAGCATTAGTAAATTGTGCTGTGAATTCAATTTCAGAAATAACAGAAATTCCTTTTGCAACCAGTTTTTTAATAATGGGGGCTTTATCTGGAATTCCTGGACTTTTCATCACAACATCTGCATTAAGAATTAAATCCTCTGTATGTTGTTGCTCTTCCCAGCCTATTTCATGATCTACAAGAACTTGTTTGTATTTTTCTTTTATTTTTCCAAAATCAGATACAAAAACTTCATATCCTTTTTTCTTTCCAAGAATTGCGGTACCTACTCCACTTTCTCCACCTCCTAATACTACTAATCTCATCTTATCTCAATTTTAGTGTCACGATAGACAAAATGGCTAGTAAGATGGCAACAATCCAAAATCGAGTAACAATTTTACTTTCATGGTAGCCTTTCTTTTGATAATGATGATGCAAAGGAGACATCAAAAATATTCTTCGGCCTTCGCCAAAACGTTTTTTGGTATATTTAAAATAACTCACTTGCAAAACCACGGATAAATTTTCGACTAAGAAAATCCCACATAATAATGGAATCAACATCTCTTTCCTTACGGCTATGGCCAAGACAGCAATGATCCCACCAATGGTCAAACTTCCTGTATCTCCCATAAAAACAGTCGCTGGATAAGAGTTATACCAAAGAAATCCTATTAGCCCCCCCACAAAAGCCGATATAAAAACCGTCATTTCACCCGAATTGGGGATATACATAATATTGAGGTAATTAGAGAAAATAATATTCCCTGAAAGAAAGGTAAAAATCCCCAGTGCAAGTACAGATATTGCTGATGTTCCCGCAGCTAGACCGTCAATTCCATCAGTTAAATTAGCTCCATTTGAAACCGCTGTAATAATAAAAATCACTACTGGTATAAATACTAACCATGCCCATTTTTCATATCCTTCACCTGTCCAAGCTAAAACTTCAGCATAATCAAATTCGTTATTTTTAAAAAACGGAATTGTAGTTGCAGTAGATTTTTCCTCAATTGGTGCTGGAAAAATTATGTTTTCGGTAGGCACTTTAAAAACATCTCTCTTACTAGTATCCGTACGCACTGTAACATCAGGGCTGAAGTACAACACATAACCAACAATCAATCCCAAACCTACTTGTCCAAAAACTTTAAAAATACCTTTTAACCCTTCTTTGTCTTTTTTGAATATCTTGATATAATCATCAATAAAGCCAATGGTTCCCATCCATAGTGTCGTAACAATCAATAACACAATATAAATATTATGCAATTTGGCAAAAAGAAGTACTGGTATCAAAGTTGCAAAAATGATAATCAATCCCCCCATAGTAGGCGTTCCTGCTTTTTCATTTTGTCCAGCCAAACCTAATTCACGAACTGTTTCCCCTACTTGTTGTCTTTGCAAAAACAGAATCACTCTTTTACCGTAAATTGTAGAGATTAAAAGTGAAAAGATAAAAGCTATCCCAGACCTGAAAGTAATATATTGAAACACTCCTGTTCCTGAAATATCAAGTGTTTTATTTAAATATTCAAATAAATAGTATAACATATATCTTGGTTTATTTGGTTAATCGTTATTTCCCTAATTGTTCTAATAATTCTTTTACAGTCTCCATGTCATCAAAATGATGACGAACTCCATTAACTTCTTGATAGGTTTCATGCCCTTTACCCGCAATAAGAATAATATCATTAGGCTGAGCCAATTGACAAGCGGTTTTAATTGCTTGTTTTCTATCGGTTATAGCCAACACTTTTTTATAATTATGAGGTGCGACACCTTGCTCCATTTCACTGATAATCAATACTGGATCTTCATTTCTTGGATTATCGGATGTTAAGATTACTTGATTACTCAATTCTGATGCAATACTTGCCATAATAGGACGTTTTGCTTTATCTCGATTTCCGCCACAACCCACAACAGTGAACAATTTTTCGTTTTTAGTTCGAATATCATTGATGGTTTTCAAAACATTTTCAAGAGCATCAGGAGTATGTGCATAATCCACGATTGCTGTAATATTAGAATCTGAAACAATAAATTGGAATCGTCCCGAAACACTTTCTAAATCAGACAATAATCGCAATGCTTCCAAACTATCTAATCCTAATTCGATCGCCGTAGCATAAATAGCCAAAAGATTGTAGGCATTAAATGTCCCAATCAACTTAACCCAAACCTCGTTATCATTGACTTTTAATAACAATCCTGACAATTGGTTTTCTAAAATTTGTGCTCTATAATCTGCATAAGATTTTAAAGCATACGTAAGTTTTTTAGATACTGTGTTTTGTACCATTACAGCACCATTTTTATCATCTATATTTGTGATTGAAAATGCCGTTTTTGGAAGATTATCGAAAAAAGATTTTTTTACATCTCTATATTCTGCGAAAGTGGCATGGTAATCCAAATGATCGTGCGACAAATTGGTGAAAACACCACCTACAAAATGTAACGCTTCGGTTCTCTTTTGATGAATCCCGTGTGAACTTACTTCCATGAAACAATATTCCACACCCATTTCAATCATTTCAGCCAAATAGTGATTAATCGTAATCGAATCTGGAGTCGTATGAGTGGCTTTATACTCAATCTCATCGACCATAATTTTGACAGTTGAAATCAAACCAACTTTAAATCCTGCTTTTTTAAATAATTGAAACAATAAAGAGGCAATAGTTGTTTTTCCATTTGTCCCAGTGATTCCAACTAATTTTAAATCTTTTGATGGATTATCAAAATAATTTGCTGCCATAAAAGCCAAAGCTTTATTGGTATCTCCTACATGAACATAAGTAATTCCAACTTCTAACTGATCTGGCAAAGTATCACAAACAATAACAGTAGCGCCTAACTCAATGGCTTTTTGAATAAAATCATGACCGTTTGAAATTGTACCGCGAATGGCAATAAAAACATCATTGGCTTCGATTTTTCTTGAATCAAACTCCAGTTTATTTACAGCAACCTCAGTCGAACCTTTTAAAGACTCAATCGCTACTTTATATAATATGTCTTTTAATACAATCACAGTAATTCTAATGTTATAGTTGTGTTTTTAATTATGTCTTGACCCGCTTGAAGCGATTGTTTTTTAACTTTACCTAAGCCATTTGCCTGTACTCTTAATCCTAAATTTTCTAACAAGGCGATAGCATCCATTCCTGGCATCCCTTTTACATCTGGAATACGATGTTGTGGTTTTTGCAAACTTGTAAAGTAACTTTGATAACTTTTTTCTTGTTTCTCTATCTTCTTATTGACGTTCTTGATTTCATTGGTTGAAGGCACATCTGTAAAAATCTTTTGGGCAATTCTTTTAAAAACAGGCCCTGCTACATCCGCTCCGTAGTAATTATTATTAACTGTACTTGGTTTATGCACAACCACAATACAGGAATATTTTGGATGATCAACTGGGAAGAAACCAACAAAGGAAGAGGCGTAATATTTACCCGATCCGCCATCTTTGCTATAATTCACTTGGGCTGTACCTGTTTTACCCGCCATCGAAAACTCCTTTGAATACAGTTTAGAACCTGTTCCTTTTTTAACAACATTTTTCAAAACTGCTTTTAGTTTCAAAATCGTTTCTTGCGAACATATTTTAGGATTAATCACTTTCGTTTCTGTCTTTTTGATGGATTTGTTCCACTCTTTAATTTCTGACACAAAATGTGGTTTCACCATCACACCGTTATTAGCTACCGCATTATAATACGTTAGTGTTTGCATTGGTGTTACCGAAACTCCATATCCAAACGCCATCCAAGGCAAAGAAATATTAGACCATCTTTTATCAGATGGCTGCGGAATAAATGGACGACCTTCCCCTTTGAAATCCATATTTAGTTTTTTATTCAAACCATATGAATTAACATGATTAACAAATCGAGAAGGATTGTCTTTGTAGCCATTGTAAACCGCTTGCACCATCACGGTATTTGAAGACAATTCAAATCCTCTAGCCAATGATATTTTACCATATCCTCCCTTGTGAGAATCTCTAACTGCTTTCCCTGAATAGCGAATTTCACCACCTTTACTATCATAAACTGTACTTGTATCAGCTACTTTATCTTCCAATAAAGCCATTAAATCGACCAATTTAAATGTAGACCCTGGCTCGTGAGATTCGGCAACAGCATAATTTGTAGTCTCGTAATAGGTTCCGTCATTAGCTCTTCCTAAATTTGCAATAGCTTTTACAGCACCCGTCTCCGTTTCCATAACGACTACACAGCCATGATCCGCTTCAAATTCTTGTAATTGTTTCAACAAAGCATGGTGCGCAATATCCTGAATATAAACATCAATAGTCGAAATCACATCGTAACCATCTTGAGGATCCACTTCATTCAAATCACGAATTGGCTTCCATTGTCCTTTCGCTATTTTTTGTTTTAAAATTTTTCCATCTTTACCATTAAGGTAGTCTCGGTATGCCCATTCAATTCCTTTTCCATCAAAAGTACCTTCACCAATTTTTCTTTCATAACCAATGGTACGCTCAGCAATTTTGCCAATCGGATGTTCTCTTACTGTTTTTTGCTCAACAATAATACCTCCTTTATACGCACCCAACTTAAATAAAGGAAATCCTTTTATTTTTACATAATCCGTATAACTTAAGTTTCTAGAGATCAAAAAATAACGATTATTAGTTGCTCTAGCTCTACGTAATTCGTCTTGGAAATAACTACTCGATTTGTTTAAGATTGAAGCTAAAGAATCCGAAAGAGCAGCAACATTTTTCTCAAACGTTTCTGCTTTTGGAGCCAAAGCATCAAATCGTATTTCATAATTAGGAATCGAAGTAGCCAGCAAACTTCCATCGGCAGAATAGATATTTCCTTTGTTAGCTGGAATAACAAAATTTCGAACTGTTCTTTCTTTTGCTAAACCTCTATAATACTCGCCTTCAACCCATTGAATATTAGTTAATTTTACAGCAATTGCCAAGGCCATCAAAAAGATAACAAAGGCCACTAGGTACATTCTATATGATATGTTTTTATCCTCTATTGCCATAATTTTTTAAAGAAACCTTTTTCTTCTTCTTTTTTAACTTTAATTTTTACAGGCGGAACTGTTGAAGGATAAATTTCCTTAAGCTCCATTTTTCCCGACACTGTAGACTCCATTCTTAATTTCATTAATTGGGAACGTCTGTCTACAAATTCTGAACGCAACTCTTTCACTTCACTTGTTAACGCTGCTATCCTGAATACTTTTTGTTCGTATCGTTGGGTATTTGCAATCATTATAATTGCCAAAATGATTATAAAAACAATAAAACGCCAATTCTTTACCGCATCGTCATGGATAAGAAATTTTGCTTTTAATATGTCGTACAAACCATTTTTCATTTGTTCGAATTATTTTTTCTCGGCTATTCTTAATTTTGCACTTCGTGCTCTATTATTG
>JAHEBK010000063.1 GCA_024642295.1 Flavobacterium sp.
CCCATTCTAGATATGAATTTGTGCCCATAACCATTACATAAGCCGATCTAAGGAGTATGTTTTGACTAATATCTACAATAAGTTTTCCGCTAATTGTGATTCCTGATAGGTTGACATTTTCATCTAAAACGACAACTGAATTTGCTGGAATGTTTACAGTATCTCCAGTAGTAGGCTTTACGCCACCTACCCAGGTACTCGCCTGAGACCATTTGGCAATTCCAGTGATATTAGAGCCTACAGGTGTGCTTACAGAAGCAGTTGCTATAGAGGTTATCTGAGCATTTATACTAACGATACTCGATATAAGTAGTGTTGCTATTAGTATTGTTCTTTTCATAGTTATGTTAGTTTAGTTTTTTAAAGGGAAATAATGATTGTACCACTCGACTTCTTGTCCTTCTCCAGAAGGCTCAAGATTTTTATAATAAAGGGTTTTTTCCCATTTATTTAGTTTTACTTTCATTTGTTTAACTTTTTCAGGATACTGAGCGATAAGATTTGTAGTTTCAGAAATATCCGCTTTTAGATTGAATAAAAATTCTCTGTCTTTTTGTTTTAAATATTTAAAATCACCCTCTCTTATAGCAGTTTGTTGCCAAAACCTCCAGTATAATGCTTCATGCGGACTTCCTTTAATATCATTGTTTAAATAAGGAATTAAATTTACACCATCCAATTCTTTAATAGGTTTTAAACCTGCTAGCTGTACACAAGTTGCAGCTACGTCTAGTGATATTACAGGTTCGTCGTAAACTTTTCCTTTTGGCAACCCCGCAGGCCAGTTTACAATAAACGGTACTCGTATACCTCCTTCAGAAAGCATGCCTTTCTCACCGTTTAGTGGTGTGTTCAAAGAACCATCCCAAGCGCCATTTGGGAATGATATAGGAAGGTCTTTCATATCTATTTTTAGAGGTGCCCCATTGTCACTAATAAAGAAAATAATAGTATTTTCTTCTAATCCTAAATTTCTTAATGTTGATTTTAGTTTTCCAACACCATCATCTACTGCAGAAATCATAGCTAGAGCATATTGTCTTCTTTTAGCCATATTTCCAGGAAAACGGCTTAAATATTTTTCGGGAGCTTCCAAAGGAACATGTGGAGCAAAATAAGACAGGTAATAAAAAAATGGATTGTCCTTGTTTTTTTTAATAAAACTTAGAGCAGCATCAGTTTGGATATCTAATCGATATCCTTCTTGTGTTATCCAGCCTTCTTCTTTATTTTTGCCGTCAAGTGTATAGGTTGTCCAATACCTGTTTATATACCCTTCAAACGTTTGATCAAAACCACGGCGGTTACTCATATAAGGTAATTTCTTTTCAAAAGGAATATCTGATGGTTTGTAATCCTCTTTATTGTTGATCTCAGGCATCTCTTTTTGCATCCATTTTTCTTGAACATGTAGCGGTTCTAAATGCCATTTCCCTGCCATTCCCGTTGCGTATCCAGCCTCTTTTAAGCGTTGCGCAATAGTGATTTCATTTAGTGGAAGTGGAAGTGTGCCGTTATGGTCAGTACCAAATTTCTCCTGATATCTTCCTGTCAATAATCCTGACCTAGAAGGGACACATTGGGGAGCAGTTACATAACCAGATGTCATTCTGACACCAGTTTTTGCTAGTATATCAATATTTGGAGTTTTTACATCAGCTACTTGTCCTTGAATACCCAAGTCGGCATAACCCATATCATCTGTAAAAATGACTATGATATTAGGTTTTTTTTCTACAACTGTTTTTTTTGAAGCACAGCTATAGTTTATTAAGACAAAAAGTATAATGATGTATTTGTTCATTTTAGATTGATGTTAAAAAATTAAATTACATTGAAATAAACGCACCAAGATATTGTATTAAAATATATTACTCATCCTGCTCAATGCTGAATTGATGAACAAACAAAGCCAGAAAATATTTTCTGGCTTTGTTTTTTGATTTGCTATTTAGGTTGAATAAAGTTTAGTTTTTGTAAACCTTTTTTTGTTCTATCACACCATCAGTATTTATTTCTACTAGGTATTGGCCTTTATTTAGACTGCTAGTGTTTAGTCTGATAGTTTCGTTATTTAGGAATGTTTGTTCCAGAACCAATTGCCCTAATAAAGAATATATTTTAATATCAGTTTTTTCGTACCTACTAGTTTTAGTTTTAACATTTACTTCATTTGTAAATGGATTAGGGAATAGGATTGTAGTATCGATATCCGAAATCTCATCATTTTCTATTGCTGTTTTATCATCAGCAAGTTTAGAGGTCGCACTAGTACCACAATTTGAAGTTAATATACGGCTATAACTAGAAGGGACTTCCTTACTAAGTTTGATTGATTTGAAATCTACTGTTGTCGTATTTGTGGTAGTAGAACATTCACGAAATCTAAATCTTAAACCTATAACTTCATCTAATTGTTCTGGGGTTAAGTTTAGTCTAATACGGTTGCTGTTAGAAGGATGGTATATTCCTAATGAATTTGTGCCTTCGTTTGCATCAATGACAAAAACCTCAACTGGGGAACCAGTATAATTTAAGTCTATATATTTAAATTCTCTCCATATTTGTCTGTCAAAATCGATTTGATAATTTATAATTTCATTCACTCCATTGTTGTTTTTGTTAAATGTGAACGAATTGGAGTTATCTACACTATCTGATGGGTCGCTACCGTTACCAGTTAATGGAGTAAAAGTCAAACTACCAGGAGAACTTATTGAACCTCTACTGTCGACTCCAACTTCAAAATCTGCAAGAGTTACAAAGTCATCCTTTTCTTTAGCAGGTTTCCCTGGGTTAAATGTAATCTCGACATCTTTTGCGGAGTAATCGTATGATAAAACACTAGTGTTAATGTCGGCATCTGGAGTGTCTGCTTTATATTTTACATACAGTGTGTTGTTTAGTAGTAAAAAAGCTTGGTTTGCACTATTTGTTAATTGGGTAAGGGAATTTACTTTAGTTGCATTAATTACAGTGGTAGCCGAGGGAACATTTGTATACTTTGCAATAAAGGTATCGTCTTTCTTTGTTGTCCATCGAAACTGTGATGTCATAGTGTTTGGGGTTTCATGAAATTGAAAGGTGTAATCGATGTTTTCGCCAAGGATTATTGGGGTTTGTAGGTCCCAACCTTTGCGTAGTAAATCAAAAGCAACTGGTCCATCAGACCTCATTTGGTAAATAAATCGGCTTTCTTGTATGGCTATATCATTATCACTTCCCCATCCAGGCCAATTCTGAAGCATTGCGTATCTAGTTCCAGTGGTAACGAACGCATTCCAAGTTGTTATACGAGTTCTTCTACTGGCGTCTAGTGGTAGATTAAAATTAGTTTGATAAATTCTATTTGCAAATAATGGTTCACTAATTCTAGTATTGGTTATAGCAGGCGTTATTCTCCCTCCTGCAATTCCAGAGATACTTCCATCTTTGTCTATCCAACCAGAAACATAACTATATGAACGAGCTGGGTCTTCAACATCAGATAGTTTATTGAAATTTACTTGACTATCAAAAGGAACGTTTTCAAAAGTGACCCCAGATGATGTGAAGTTAGGATATTTACCACTCGACTGTCTTGTGCCAATACAAATTTCGTTTGGTGTATCAAAGTCAGCTAAATGGATTTTCTTAAAATCGGTTGAACCATTATACATTTGCGCGCCCAGTATTTGTATGGTAGGTTTATGGTAGCTTTCAGTACCTGTATTTTCGTTTCTTGCCACAAATAAAGTGTTTTCTACGTAGGCATTAAAAGATAAAAAAGCCATAAATTCTCCTTCACCAATGCTACCATTAATGAAGCTGTTGTTTACACCTCCACGTGTCCAAATACAGTTTCTACTTTTAAAGGTGGTGAAATTTTTAAAAACGTGTTTTAGGGTGTCTCCATTAACATCCAATAGAGGATGTTGGTTGTTAATTTTAACTTCACGATTTGAAACAATCATATCACCTTCAATCATAATACCTCTTTTTTCATTCGTATGAGCTCTATTGCCATCAAATTCTAAGAGTGGAAACTCACGAGGAGAATAGCTATTTGGTTTTGCACCTGACCTTAAAACTGTCGTAACAGGAATTAACCAATACCCTGAACCCTCAGAACCTGCAGCAGCATTGCCAATAAATCGGTTATTGGGATTAGTAATCCAAAAGGTGGCAGGTTCATCTGCTTCAACAGGTTCTAATGCTGTAGCTTTTGTAGCTTTTTTAGTAAGGATTCCTAAGTTGTCTTTAAATACATTTAATTCTTCATCACCATCTTCGAGCATAAAACCGTGGCCAACATGATTATAGGCTACATTTCCTTCTACAAGTGCTCTGTTGGTTCCATGAACGACAACGGCTCTGTTTGATGATTCGCGGATACTACAATTTTTTATGTATTGTCCGTTTACGTCACCTGCTATATGCCAATGAAAAGGATATCTTCCTATTTTTCCTTTTTGACCTACTGTATTGAATTCGACACCCTCAATATGCGCTTGTGATCCTACCATTACCATCACACTAGCATTAAATCCTGCATTTTGTCCAGAAACTGGAGTACCTATTATCTTTAAATTTCGTGAAAGTAGTCCTACCTCAGCACGCTGATCCATAGTCATTGTGTTACTGTTGTATTTTAATAACTTTCCAAAATGCATGTAAGAAAGGTCTTTATCAATCGTTATATATTGTCCGTTTATGGCAGTAATTTTTACAACCTCAGCATTTTCAGGGGCATAGTCTGTTGAAGCAATAACAATTTCGTCGTCAATTTCCCAATTTACAGCTTGCTTTAACCTAATAATTCTATTGCCACTACCACTATTAGCTGTTTCGGCTAACTGTGTCCATGATTTTTTAGGTTTTCCATGCATTTCAATTTGCCCACCATCCATTGCAACTAGCATTTTTGTGTTCATGCTAGTCATTGGAATAGTTGCTGCAGGATTGTCGCCATATAATTCAATCCTTCCGGTATTTAGATAAGGTTCTGCTTCTGTACCCCATTCTAAATAAGCTCCTGAACCCATGACCATAATATATGCCGATCTGAAAACGACATTTTTGCGGATATCAATGATAAGTTTTCCATTGATAGTGATTCCAGCCAAGTCAATGTCTTCATTCAAAACAACTGCTGAATTTGCGGGAATAGTTACCACATCTCCAGCAACGGGTTTTACACCACCTACCCAGGTACTACTACTAGTCCATTTAGGAATTCCTGAAATATTAGAACCTACTGGTGTACTTACCGTATAGGCTATCGACGTTTTCTGTGCGTGTATTGTTAATACGCTGGATAAAAAAAGTAGTAATAGAATAATGTTTTTCTTCATGGTATTTAATTTTGGTTGGTTAATTGTTAATATTTGTTGGTTGATTTTAATTAAAATGGAACAAAGGCAAACATAAAATGAAAATATAGGAAAACAATCCTGCTGAATACTGATAAAACCATATTGCACAGGATGGTTTTTTTAAAAGATAAAACTAGATTCGCTTATTGAAACTAATTTTAGTTGTATGAAGAAATTATTTTTTTTGATATTTATCCCCTTTGTCTTACAATCACAACAAATGCCTGTTGACTTAGAAGTCAAACGTAGTGGTTTTAATGATGTGGTTCTAAATGTAACTGAAGGGGTTAGTGATATCTTAACAACTGGTAAAGATGGTTATGTTTTTACAAAGTCGTTGCTAACAGATGTTAATAATAACAATACCATTTTATCATTAGAGTACTTCTGTCCAACAGGTGTAGATTTCATTGAATTTTATTTTTATCCTTTAAAAGATGCTGTGCCGTCAAAGGTTATTCGTGATGTTGGTTCAACTGAAGGCTGGGTAGAGTTTAAGGTGAATATAGGTGAAGAGCTTAAAAATTGGGGAAAAAAAGGAGATTTCCTAAGAATTGACTTTGGCAATGCTCCCGATTTAAGAATTCAAATTAAAAACATTAAAATTAGAGAGATAACCGAAATAGAAAAACAAATTGAAGCAAAAAAGGAATTGTTAAAAGCCAAAGAAAAGAAATTGAAACTCAATTTACAAGCTTATCTAAAGCTTGATTACGATAACAAAATAAATAATGTCTTGGTTACTGATGATGCAATTATTATTAGTGGTATTTCAAAACAACCAAATCTTTTTCTAGCGGAGGTTAGTACTTACGAACACATAACAGAGTTAAAAAATTATGAGTTTGTAACACCGATTGCACCAAATGGTTCAAAATTTGAAATCAAAGTACCGCGTTATGTTTCTAGACACAATTTTAATCAGGACCGACTTCTTTCTAGGTGGGTATTGGTAAAAAAGAATAAAAAACAAGATTACGAAAGGGTTTCAAATGCACGATACCAAGACTCTATTGTGCCAAAATATAATGACGCATTTGTAAAACCTTCAACAAAAAAAGGACTAGGAGGTTACAGTGCTGATAGAGAAGCCCCATCTTCAGATTTGGATGATTTAGGAATCACTAGTGCTACTGTGAATATTTGGGTTAATGGGTTGTTTCGGTCAACACCTGAAAAAGATAATATTCCTTTTGAATATTTAGGAAAAACTTATTATGTTCATAAAAAAACGATTGAAGGTTATGATAATACCTTTCTTTCAACAGCAAAAAAAGATATAGAAGTTTCTGCTATTCTGCTTATCGCAAAAGCAAATCAATCACCAGATAAAAAGATAGGTGCTATTCTTCAGCATCCGGATTGTGACCCAGCAGGTATTTATAGCATGCCTAACGTAACAACTCCTGAAGGAGTTCAGTATTATGCTGCTATTTTAGATTTTTTAGCAAACCGCTACAGTAGACCCGATAAAAAATACGGTCGCATACATCATTGGATTATCCATAACGAAGTTGATGCGGGATGGGTTTGGACCAATGCAGGAGAGAAAGAAGCACTTGTTTTTATGGATTTATACCATAAGTCTATGAGAATGTCTTACAATATCGCTAGAAAGTATAACCCAAATTCCAAAGTTTTTATTTCGTTAACGCATTATTGGAATTGGACTTCAAATAAACACTTCTATCATTCAAAAGAGTTATTAGAGCAGTTGATCGATTTTTCAAATGCTGAAGGCGATTTTGAATGGGCTATAGCACAACATCCATATCCAGAATCTTTAAGAGAACCTAAAACTTGGCTGGATGAAAAAGTAAGTTTTGATTTTGATACCAAGCTCATCACATTTAAAAACACAGAGGTTTTAGATGCTTGGGTAAAACAGCCAGAAGTATTGTACAAAGGGAAATACAAGCGTACAGTATATCTTTCTGAAAACGGAACCAATTCGCCAACGTATAGCGAGCAAGATTTAAAAGAGCAAGCTGCAGGTATGGCTTATGCCTTAAAAAAAATAAAATATTTAGATGGTATTGATGGCTTTCAATATCATAATTGGCAAGATAATAGAAAAGAGGGAGGCTTACGCATCGGTTTAAGAAGGTTTCCAGATGATGAAGAAAAACCAGGAGCAACCAAACCAGTTTGGTATGTATATCAAGCTTTTGGAACAGATAAAGAAGCTGCTGTTTTTGACCAATATAAAGACATGATAGGTATAAAAGATTGGGATGAGATAAGACACAAAGAACCTATAACTGCTAAAAAAAAAAGGGTTTATAAATCATTAAATATTGATAATTGGGTAGTTACAGATGCCTTGGGGCGTACTTTGCCAAATTATGAATTATCGGGTCCAAAAAAAGGAAATAAATATGTAGGCATGTTTTATTTTATAACACATAGCAATCCTAAAAACGAAGGCCCATATAACGTTACTGAAATACTAAATAAAAACCCAGAAAACCCACAATGGAAAGATGGAAACTATTATTGGGGCGAACCTGAAATTGGCTATTATTTAAACCAAGAAGAGTGGGCAATAAAAAAACATGCATACCAATTAGTTGATGCAGGTGTAGATGTTATTATTCTTGACGTTACTAATAACAACACACACAGAATAGCTTACCTCGCTATATGCAAAGTGTTTCAAGAAATGAGAGACAAGGGAGAAAAAACACCGGGTATTGCATTCTTGGCTAGTGAAATATCTGTTAACACGTTATGGGACGAATTTTATTCTAAAGGACTATATAAAGATTTATGGTTTCAATGGAAAGGAAAGCCTTTATTGCTATACGGTCAGCATGAAATGCCTGAAAGGAATAAAGTAAACGATATTAAATTTTCAGATGAAATAAATTCTTTTTTTAGCTTAA
>JAHEBK010000394.1 GCA_024642295.1 Flavobacterium sp.
TGACTCTATTGAAATTTTGTGGACTATCAAATGGTCCGTCGGTCAAAATATATTCTGTAGCAATATAAGCCGATTGTGTTTTTTGATTTCCTAAAAGATTAAACATCCCAACCATTCTTTGGGTATTGAACTGTCCCACTTCTAAGCTTATCAAACTTTTATCTATTTTTTCTTTGGTTTGGAATGCAACATATCCTGCTGTTGCAAAATCGCCTTTGTCAGCATAATAACTTCCTTTTCCAAAATCTATTTTCTCTACTGTTTCTGGAATAACAAAATGCAAATCGGCATAGCCTTGTCCGTGTGCATGAGAAACCATATTCACTGGCATTCCATCAACCGAAACGGCCAAATCAGTTCCATGATCAATATCAAAACCTCTAAGGAAAATTTGCTCTGCTTTACCTCCACCTGCATGTTGCCCAATAAATAATCCGGGAACTTTTCGAAGAATTTCTTGCGAAGAATTCACAGGAGTGGTTTGTAAATCGATTTTAGAAATAACATTCATAGCCGATAGTTTCTGTTGAATGATAATTTCATCCAACTTAAAAACCGCTTCTTCTAAAACAATGCGAGTGTCATTTGACTGAATACTATAATCTGTTTTTTTGTATCCTAAAGCAGTGACTTGAATTGTACTTCCTATTCCCGTTTTATCAATACTAAAGAGTCCTAACTCATTGGTATGCGCATGAGCGTTGGTTGCATTATTCAATAAATAAGCATTTTCAATTGTGTTCCCATTAACATCAACAACAATCCCATTTTGTGTTTGACCGTAAAATGAAAACCAAAAAAAGGATAATATGATGATTAAAAATGCTTTCATATCTTTATAATTTGTTGATTTTGGCTTCAAATTCAGGTCCTAATTCATAAATACTTCCTTGTAGTTCCTCTTTTATCGCAGCTATTTTACCTAATTGATTATTTGCTTTATAAATCATCGCTACATGATATTGTACATGAGGTTCGAAGGTTTTTCCTGCTACTTTTTTTTGTACGATTGTTAATGCTTTTTTAGCATCACCAGTATTCAAATACGACCACGCTAATAAATCATAAGAATCTGGAGTAGGTCTATGATTGACTTCAATTTGAGCTATTTCTAGTGCTTTAGTTGCAGTAGTTTTATCGTCTGCATAAAGCAGCGTATTGTATTTATTGTACATGGCACCGTAATTGTTTTTGGATAACATTTCGAAATAAGCTTCCTTATTTTTTTCGGCTTCCATAAAATTCCCTTCATAATCAGCAATTTTTGATTTTAGCAATAAAAAATCAGGCGTGTTATGAGTATTTTCAATGGATTCAATGATTCTTTTGGCTTCCTTGGTATTTCTTTCATGCGAAAAAGCAATCCATGCTATCCCTTTTAAAGCATAAGCATAATTAGGGTCTAATGCCAACGTTTTCAAATAACTATTATAAGAATCTTGTACGCGACCAGCATGACCATAAAAATCTCCAAGATTAGAATAAGACCATATTTTAAGTGTTTTATTATCTTCGTTTTCAGCAATGGTTCGCGCCTTTTCCATAAATGTGATGGCGGTATCTATATCGCCAATATGATCGTTCCATTTAGCCAAACGAATGAGATAATCATAATCTTTCATGTCCTTTATGGCTTCAAGATTTTTGGTCGCTTCATCATAATTACCTAATTCCATTTGCACATCAAAAAGCAATTTTTGAGATTCTTTTCGGCCTTCGCCAATAGCAAAAGCTTTATCCGCCAAAACTAAAGCTTCTTTAAAACGATGTTGTGCAATGTAATTACGAGCCAATGAACGTAAGGTTCCAACTTTACTAAACTTACTCGCTTCATTAGATTTTACTAACAATTCCTCTACTTTATACAAGTCCTTGATGTCGCCTGTGTATTGAAAAAGAGTCGCATATTTTGAAGCAATAATTCCTAAGTAGGAAGTTTGAAGTGTGTCATTTTCATATTTATTTTGCCAAAAATTAATTTCTTCATTAGCAAAATCTAAAGATTCATTTCCTTTAATACTGAGGTATTCGTTGTATTCTTTTGGATTTGTTATTTGTTTGTTGCTGTTATTGCATGAAACAATTGCCAACATTCCTAAGAACAATAGCAGTAATGTGTTATTTGTTTTCATAATCAATAGTTGTTTGTTTGTATGCTTTGTTTGTTTGTTTGTTTGTTTGAAAAAAAAACAGAGTGAACCATAATTAATAAAGCACTCTGTTTTTTTTTAAGAATTCCTTAGTCTACCAAGCAGATGCTAAA
>JAHEBK010000395.1 GCA_024642295.1 Flavobacterium sp.
TTCATTATTTATGATGTTTTGCTAGTGTGTTTTCCCCATGGGTCTTATAGTCTTTACTGTACTTGCGACCTAAATAAACTGGTGATTTACTAACCGTAAAACTGCAAAAACCCAAGTTAAATACGTATAAATAACTAGATGTAATTTATTTCAAAAAGCATAACTTAAACTCTGAGCATTCTTTTAAAACAACAAACACAACACTGAAATACAATATATTACAATTAAAAACAGGAATCTATCACAGAAAGATTTAATTTTTTTTCACTAAAAACACTTAAGTATTATAACTTAGATGTTCTTTTGTTTAAATTTGCAAAAACTTCTGGGATTCTTACTAGAATAAAGTATTTTAAACATAAAACATAGTGATTCAAGCAATAAAATCTAAGATTAATAAGTAGTAATTTAGATAAATATAAAAGACCTATTTTTAAAATAATAAGTGTAAATTTAAAATACAACTACAGTAGTTTTTAAATATTTATATCCTGGCTTACCAATACATGAACAGTAAAATTAATCGATATTTTTTTAATTTTTAATAAATGAAAAATAAAACATACAATATAAAAGCACTACTCATAGCAACAATACTTTCTATATTGGCCATTGCATTGGTATTTTATGGTTCTAGAGAATTGCAAAATTTTGACGCAGCCCTTATCACCTATTTATTTGGAACCGTTTTCGCATTTTTTGGAATTGTTTATAGGTATTCGGTTTGGTTACAAAGACCGCCCACTTGGATTTATTTCAAAAGAGGGATTTCATATTTATTTACGGGAAAAGTATTTTCTCATTTTTGGTTTGCATCCAAAGAAACAATAGAAAACATTGCTTTTCAAAAATTTATTTACCCAAGAGGGAAATACCGTTGGCTGGCACATTTTATGATTGCTATTGGTTGCACATCGGCATTTATGATTACTATTCCTTTAACCTTTGGATGGATTCATTTTACTATGGCTCCCAATTCTATTTCGATTTATGAAGCCCATTTTTTTGGTTTTAAAGTAATGGATTTCGAATTAGGATCTGTGATTGCATTCTTGACTTTCCACGCTTTGAACTGGTCTTCTTATTTGGTGATTTTTGGGTCGTTATATTATTTAAGACGTCGTTTGACCAATCCTGGTTTGATTGCTACTCAAACTTTCGAGGGCGATTTGTTGCCTTTGATTTTGTTAATTGCGATTTCTGCTACAGGTTTGGGTTTGACCTATTCGTACCAATTTATGAAAGGATTTGCTTTTGATTTCTTAGCCGTTTTGCATGCCATAACAGTAATTATGTTCTTAATTTGGATTCCGTTTGGAAAATTTTTCCACATCATTCAGAGGCCTGCCCAAATTGGTGCGCACATTTATAAAAAACAAGGAATGAAAATGGGTATGGTAACCTGCCCACATACCAAAGAAGAATTTGCAACTCAATTACACATCAACGATTTAAAAATAGTAACCAAAGAACTCGGTTTTGATTTTGATACAGCCAACGGCGGCTCACATTTAGATTTAAGCCCTGAAGGTAAAAGAGCACGATTGGCACAAGCACATTTAAGAGCAAGACAATCTGGAGGAAAATTGTTTGGATAAAATAATTTAACGCAAAGGCGCTAGATTGCAAAGAAAATTGCGATTTATGATTTGGAATAAATAAATTACACAGCTAAGATAAAGTACCGCAGATAAAATTGCGCCCTTGCGTCTTAGCGGTTAACAAATAAAATTATGGCAAAATTACCTGTTTCAGCTGAAAATATCATTTCACAATTTGGTCCCCATAAAAACTATAGCCCTAAGGAGGGTTACGAAGGAAGGGACGAACCAGACGAATTAGTAAAAACCCATTGTTGTTTTTGCGGTATGCAATGTGGAATACAATTGTCTGTAAAAGATAATAAAGTAGTTGGTTTTGAACCTTGGATGGAATTCCCTTTTAACGAAGGTCGACTTTGTCCTAAAGGGGTGCAACGCTATTTGCAAAACAACCATCCTGATCGTTTGATGAATCCATTAAAAAGAGTCGAAGGACAAGGATTTGTTCCTACTTCTTGGGACGACGCAATGAGTAAAACTGTATCAGAGATTCGACGTATCCAAGAAAAATATGGCAATGATGCTTTCTCAATGCTATCGGGAGTTTCACTGACAAATGAAAAAAGTTATTTAGTAGGAAAGTTTGCCCGTGTAGCATTAAAAACCAAAAACTTAGATTACAACGGACGTCTTTGCATGGTAAGTGCAGGAGCAG
>JAHEBK010000064.1 GCA_024642295.1 Flavobacterium sp.
CTATATTCCTGATTTTAGTTATGCTGGTTATCATAACGGTGAAAAACCATTACCTACTCCAAATAGCACAGTATTATATGCTACCGATTTTGGTGTAATTGCAAATGACTCAGTTGATGATTCAAAAGCACTTTTGAAAGCCTTAGAAAAAGCCAAAACCATTCCTGGAAATGTGGTATTAGAATTACCTGCGGGAAAAATCATTTTGAGTTCAATACTTTATATCGAACGCAGTAATTTTATCTTACGTGGCGCTGGTTCTGACGAAAAAGGTACAGAGATTTTTTGTCCTCGCCCCATGATGTATTTGCAAGATCCAGAATCATTGGCTGAATTACGCGACTATTTAGTCACATTTGACAAGCGTCAAAGGGAAAAAGAAAACAATATTGATCTTCCATTTTCACAATATGCCTGGTCTGGCGGCATGATCTGGACACAAGTTCCTGGTGAGCGTGTAAAATCCTATTTAGAAAAATACGACCCTGAAATTAAAGTATTGACAAAAGTGATTTCTGGAAAAAGAGGAGAAACTACAATTACGGTATCGGATACTAAAAACCTGAAAGTAGGTGATGTGGTTGAGTTAGAATTATTCAACAAAGAAGGACAAAATGGGGAGATCATTAAAGCTTTATACAATAACTCTGATTTAAAAGCAGGTTCGCATCACTGGCAATTTCCAACATTACCATTAGTACGTCAACAAGCTGAAATTGTAAAAATCACAAAGAATACTGTCACCATCAAAGACCCATTGATGATTGATATCAAACCCGTTTATGCGGCACAACTTGTAGAATGGAAACACCTTACCGAAGTTGGTATTGAAAACTTGAAAATCACTTTCCCTGATGCTCCACGAGTGGCACATCACGTAGAACCTGGTTACAATGCTATATTTCTAACCCGAATATTTAACAGTTGGGTCAACAACGTTATCATTCACAATGCTGACAGCGGTATTCTTACGGAAGAAATTGCCAACACTACCATTCAAAACATTACTACAAACGGAAATAATTTAGCACATTACACCGTAGCTTTAGGTGGCGTTCACAATGTTTTGATTAAAAATTTAAAAGTCTACAATGAGGCAGTACATCCTTTGAGTTTTAATACTTTTTCGACCAAAAATGTGTATCAAAATTGTACCGTATTTAAAAATCCTATTCTAGACCAACATTCAGGACTGAATCATCAAAATTTATTTGATGCAACAACGGTTTACATCCAACCTAAAGCCGATAATAGTTATCCCATTTTTGGAGGCGGTGGAGCAGATTATTGGAAACCATCTCATGCGGCATTCAGTACTTTTTGGAACTTGAATGTCCAAGTCGAAAATGTTTCAAACTCAAAAAATATTCTATTAAACGGACTTAAAGACGGTCCTTTTGCTACTGTGGTTGGAGTTCACGGAAACGCAACATTTGAGGTGTCTTACGAACCCAATTCATACAAACAATTAATCAATCAAAAACCTGCAACTATTCCTTCTCTCTATGACTATCAGTTGAAGAAAAGGTTGAAATTATAGTAATTAGTAGCTATCTTTATTCGCTATTGATGTTTGGAATGTTTTCTTATTGAATATTAATAATATGAAAAAAACGATATTAGTTTATTTATTACTAATTGCTTGTACGCTTTCTTCGCAAAACGCAAACTATCGTTTTAAAAATATTTCTACAAATGATGGACTTTCACAAAGTTCTGTCATTGCTATTCATCAAGACAAATTAGGTCAAATGTGGTTTGGAACTCGTGATGGTTTGAACAAATACGATGGAAGTAAATTCACGGTTTACAGAACTGACGAAACCAATCCAGCTTCAATAAGCAACAACGATATTTTATCTATCATAGAAGATCAATTTGGGAAATTATGGATTGGAACTTATAATGGCTTAAACTGCTACAATCCTGTAGACAATACTTTTAAACGCTATTCACATTCTAACTTAAACAATTCACTAAGCAATAATGCCATTTGGTGTATCAAAGAAATTGGTGATGAAATTTGGATAGGAACCTCAGAAGGGATAACCATTTACAATCAGAGAACAAAAAAAATAATCACTTTATTCCATGCTAGCAACAACAAAAACAGCCTTCCTAGCAACTATGTTTTAAGTATTATAAACAGTAAAAAAATGGCATTTGGATAGGGACTTCTAAAGGCTTTTGTAAACTAAATTCTCGTAAAAATAATAAGTTTGAATTTATAGGTTTTGGTTCTGAGAATTTGTTTGTTCAGTGCATGATGGAAGATGCCGCTAACACAATATGGATTGGAACAAAAAACAAAGGGCTGGTACAATTCCACCCGACTACAAACTTGATTACTTTTTTGTCTAGCAAACCCAACTTCAATAAATTAAATTCTGACATTCGAGCACTGAGTATTGACAATCGAGGTTCCCTTTGGATTGGCGCTTATGACGGTATTTATGTTTTGGAAAACAACACCAATTTACAACAGGTTAAAACCAATAGCAGCAACCAGCCTAATATTGATAAAATCAAATCAATATATACCGACAACAAAGGCTCTGTATGGATCGGTTCTTATTACAATGGCATTAATTTATGGGATGTTTCCAATACTAATTTCACAAATTTCAACCAAAACTCCATCGACAAAAAATTAAGTTTTAATGTAGTTAGTTCCATAGTTGCTGACAAAGAAAAGAATATCTATTTAGGAACTGAAGGTTCTGGAATAACTGTTTTTGATGCTCAATCTCAAAACTCTCGTTTTTTAAACACGCCTAACAACTCACAAAACGACATAAAATCACTTCATATTTCGCCGAATGGGACTTTATGGATTGGAACTTTTACCAAAGGATTTACTGCCTACAGTACAAAATCAAAAAGATTTACACCTGAAATCATTTCGCCAAAACTTTCTCAATTTGTAGAGCAAACAGGAATTTATTCCATTATTCATGATGATAGCACGCATTTATGGTTGGGGACTTTTGGAAAAGGATTGATTCAATACAATACTACTAACGGTAATTTTCATGTTATTGATCATTCTAAAAAAACAAATTTCTTAACTAATAATCGGATTAGAACCTTATTAGTCGATTCTAAAAAAACATTGTGGGTAGGCACACAAAACGGATTGAATCGCATCTTTTTTAAGAACAAAGAAAAAAACTCTTATGTTATCAAACATTATTTTTTTGATAACAACCTGCTTTCGGGAGATGATATTCTTACCATTTTCCAAGATCGTAAAAATCAAATTTGGATAGGAACCAAAGCCAAAGGATTGTACTTTTTTGATGGAAAAAAATTCATCAAAACCAAACTGCTTAGTCTTGAAAACACTCTTATCACCTCTATTCACACCATAAATGAAGATGCCAAACATAATTTATGGATGAGTAGCAATGAGGGCATTATTAAATACAATCCTAACTCCAAAAAAATAGTAGTCTACAACCAAAAAGATGGTTTGGTTGGGAACGAGTTTAACGACAATTCCTGTTTGCAAATTAATGACAGTCAGTTTTATTTTGGAGGTCCATTAGGCGTTAGTTTTCTAGACACAAAAACCCTAACGCAAAACAACTATATTCCTCAGGTTATAATTACCAATTTAAAAATTAAAAACGAATCCATTAAAGCCAATGATGCTAATGGAATTTTAGAAAAAAGTATTGGTTATACCAAAGCAGTAACCTTAGCTTATGACAAGGCTAATTTCTCCATCAATTATGCCATTCCAAATTTTATTCGTCCAAAAAACAACCAATATAAATACCGTTTAAAAGGACTAGAAAACAACTGGACCATCACCAAAAATACAGAAGCCACCTATATCATTCAAAATCCAGGAACCTATACCTTTGAAGTATACGGAGCTAATAATGATGGTATTTGGAACAAGGAGCCTACAACTTTAACGTTCATTATTAAACCCGCACCTTGGAGAAGTATTTGGGCAATGTTAATTTATGTATTAATCATTGGATTAGCCGTTTATAAGCTAAATTGGATTTTGAAATCCAAAGCCAATCTGAAACAAAAATTAGAATTAGAATATATTGAAGCCGAGAGAATTAAAGAGAACAATCAGGCCAAATTAGAATTCTTTACCAATATCTCTCATGAGTTTAGAACACCATTGACATTAATATTAGGTCCTTTACAGCAAATTCTCCTTAAATATAACGGGACGAATGACATGTACAAAAAATTACTCGTTATCGAAAGTAGCGCCAATCATCTTTTGAGTTTAATCAATCGATTAATGGATTTTAGAAAATTAGAAACCAAACAATATACATTAGAAGCCGCGGAAGGTAATGTTGTCAAATTCACCAAAGAAATCTATTTATCATTTATCGAATATGCCAAAGATGGTGATTACACCTATAGTTTTGAGTCTTCAAATGACGAAATCCTGCTCTATTATGACCGTCCAAAATTAGAACGCGTTTTTTATAATTTAATTTCGAATGCCTTCCGCTATACGCCAAAGGGTGGAACTATTGCTATAAAAATCACAACCGACAATAAAAATATTAGTATTGAAATTGAAGATTCAGGAGTAGGTATTGCGGAACAACATATCGAAAAGATATTTGATTTGTTTTTTGAAATTCCTTTGCACAATAAAGTTCAAGAGAATTACAATAAAGGAACGGGTATAGGGCTTTCTATTGTCAAAAATATTGTCCAATTACACAAAGGAACCATCACGGTACAAAACAAAGAAACCGAAGGGGTTATCTTTAAAGTTAGCTTACCATTAGGAAAAGAACATCTTATGGAGGATGAAATCCTAACTGATTTTAAAATTAGCGATGACATCAGTCAATATACCGCTCAACTAGAAGAGGAATTGATCGTTGAGAACAATGATATCAGCGAACTCATTCCTTCAGAAGATAAAAAAACGATTCTGATTGTGGAAGACCATGCGGTTTTGAGAAACTTCATG
This sequence comes from Flavobacterium sp., assembly GCA_024642295.1. Taxonomy (GTDB): domain Bacteria; phylum Bacteroidota; class Bacteroidia; order Flavobacteriales; family Flavobacteriaceae; genus Flavobacterium. The sequence goes on from JAHEBK010000064.1 coordinate 4,964, forward strand.
AAAAATTTATTAAAAGACGAATACAACATCATCCAAGCTGATAATGGTAAAAAAGGTTTAAAAAAAGCTATAAATGACAATCCTGATTTAATTATTAGTGATGTTATCATGCCTGAAATGGTAGGAACGGAACTATGCGCCAAAATCAAAGAAGATATTAAAACCAGTCATATCCCTGTCATTTTATTAACTTCTCGCTCTGCATTAGTCTATAAATTTGAAGGTTTAGAAAGCGGTGCTGATGATTACATCAGTAAACCGTTCAACCTCATCGAGTTCAAACTTCGCATTAAGAATATTTTAGAATCAACCGAAAGATTAAAAGCAAAATTTGCGAATGAGACTTCTTTTACTCCAAGTGAAATCACGGTTTCATCACTAGACGAGGAACTACTCAAAAAAGCATTCCAAATTGTAGAAGATAACATTTCAAACGAACACTTTGATATTCCTTTTTTCTGTTCAGAATTAGGAGTGGGCCGCTCGATGTTATTCTCAAAAATTAAAGCTTGGACTAATTTCACCCCAAACGAATTCATTCACGAAATCCGACTGAAACGTGCTGCTCAATTACTCGAACAACATAAAATCAATATTTCACAGGTGAGCTACAAAGTAGGTTTTAACAATCCGAAATACTTTAGCAAATGTTTCCAAAAGAAATATGGAGAAACACCAAGCCAATATGCGGATAAATTTTCAAAGGAAGAAGATATTTAAGCTAACGGATTTTAATTTTAAAGACCAAATTCCATCTAATCCATTTTTTTAATTCTAACATAATCAATTAAACTTAGATTACGCATTGTAACACAGATAAAATAAATTTAACGGATACACACAGATCTTTAAATTAATTTACAGCAAAAATCTGCGGGAATCTGCAAACTCTGCGTAAAAAAAATAAAAAAAACTAATACGGATTCTGGGCTAAATCCTCGTAAAAAATAAGCACGCAGATTCGGCAGATTTTTACAGATAATCAATTTAGATTTTAATACCATCTATTTACACCTCTCTTATAACCAAAAAAACATCAATGAGCCCTGATGGTTCCGAAGTATCGTAAGGCATCCTTTTGTATTTGTCCCGAAACTTCGGGAGCAGGAACTTTGCTTCCTAAAACACGAATCTTTCTGCTCCTGAAAATGATTCAAAATTGAAAATCCTTGATTTTAAAGGGCTAAAAAAGTTTATTCGGACAATTACGCCCCTATTTTCGGATTTACAAATGGTTTTGTATACCTAATTTTGGGATATAAAATAAGTATAAAATAGTACTATTAACCCAGATGATGATTGTGTGAGTTTGATTTTAAAACCAAAAGAAACTTATGGAAACGAATAAAAACAAAACTAATTTAGAAAACCAAAACGGCACATTGCTAGTCCCATGTACTAGAGTTTCGGTTACAGATTTACGAATTGGAAATCTGTTAGAATATTATTCTGAGGGAGAAGATATAGAATGGCAATATTTTTTTATTGATTGGTACGACATTAAACTTTGTGAGGAGGAGAATGAAAGTTTTAATAACGATAGCAGACCAATTCTAATTACAGAAGAATTACTTCTAAAGATTGGAGCCATAAAATTAGACTATAAAGACTTTCCAAGTTATAATTTATTTGGCACTCAAATTAACTCTGTAAATGGGTTGTGGTTTGACTTTGCAACTAAAATCGAACTAAAAGGACTTCATCATTTGCAAAATATTTTCTTCTTTAGAAATAGTGAGGAATTACAAATAAATGCTTTAACAGAATACTAAGAACCTAATTATAGGCTTTATAAATACCTATTATGAATAAAACAAAAATAATACTGATTCAAACCTGCCTCATTGTAGTGATGATTGGGATGTGTTTTTGGCTTATTTATTTACTATTAAAATTAACTTAAAACCAAAAGTGAATGTTTACAAAAAACAAAACCAAAAAGACTTCATGGTATGTGTTAGGATTATTTATCCTAATTGGAACCATTGTGAATGCACAGCAACGAAAAGTTACTGGAAAAATCAGCTCGAGTGATGACTCAATGGGATTACCAGGTGCAAATGTGCTTATTAAAGGAACTGCCAAAGGGATCTCAACAGATATGGATGGCTCCTACTCTATTATGATATCAGATAAGAAGACGGTATTAGTTTTCAATTATGTGGGCTACAAAACTAAAGAAGTGGTTGTAGGCGATAAAAATACAATTAACGTAACACTTGATCCAGATGTAAGTTCACTGGAAGAAGTTGTCGTTGTAGGATACGGTACTCGTAAAAAAAGCGACATGACAGGTTCCGTCTCTTCTGTTAAAGCATCTGAACTTACGGCTTATCCCGTACTTAGTGCAGAACAAGCCTTACAAGGACGTGCAGCAGGTGTTGCTGTTCAATCTAATAATGGTGGTGAGCCAGGTGCTCCCATCAAAATTAGAATTCGTGGAGGAACGTCTATTAATGCTAGTAGTGATGCCCTAATTGTAGTCGATGGATTTGTAGGAGCTACTATGCCTGCTCCAGAAGATGTGTCTTCGATGGAAGTTTTAAAAGATGCTTCGGCAACAGCAATATATGGTTCTAGAGGATCTAATGGTGTTATCTTAGTAACAACTAAAAAAGGAAAATCTGGAAAAACAAATATTGAGTTCAATCAATCGTATTCTTCGCAAAAAGTAAACAATACCATTGATGTTCTTAATGCAGACCAATTTGCAGCTTACCGCTCTAGTTTTGCTACAAATTATGTAAAAGGACCTGCAAACACTAACTGGCAAGACGAAATCTACAAATCAGGAAATATATCCAACACACAATTGTCTTTTTCAGGAGGAACAGATAAGGTGAAATATTATATATCTGGAAATTATTACAATCAAGAAGGTGTGGTTCTTAACTCTGATTTAGAGCGTTACACAATCTTAAGTAATATTGATTTAGACGTTACTGATAAATTAAAAGTAGGATTAAATGTTTTTGGTAGCAAAAGTCAAAGAAACGGAATTTTGACTCAAACACAATCTGGTGGTACAGGTACAGCCGATGTGGTTTCAGCAGCTTATCGTTTTGACCCAACTCTAGGAATTTTCAATGCGAATGGTGTGTATACAACAAACCCTATTGGTGATGAAATTGACAATCCATTTGCAACAGCAACAGAAAATATCAACGAAACCATTGCAACTACTTATAGAACAAACTTCTATGCTAACTATGAATTTTTAAAAGGTTTAGAGTTTAG
>JAHEBK010000396.1 GCA_024642295.1 Flavobacterium sp.
TGCACGGGCGAGTAGTTGCGGAGGTAGTCAAACATGGGCTGGCTGTCTTGTGCGGTTCCGTAATCGTAAGACCAGCCGGCACCTGCGGTAAAGGTGTGGTAACGCAACATATCGAGCACGCCAACAGCTGGCAGGGCCACTTGCATGAGGTCTGGACGCTGGGTCATGACGGCTCCTACAAGCAAGCCTCCGTTAGACCCACCACGGATGGCGAGGTAGTTTTTGGACGTGTATTTGTTGGCAATCAGGTATTCGGCAGCGGCGATACAATCATCAAAGACGTTTTGTTTTTGTTGTTGTGTGCCGGCATCGTGCCATTTTTTACCGTATTCGCCACCGCCACGAAGGTTGGCTACGGCATAGATACCGCCGTTTTCCATCCAAACCGCATTGGCAATGCTAAAACTAGGTGTTAGGCTGATGTTAAAACCGCCGTAACCGTACAGAATGGTCGGGTTTTGTCCGTTGCGTTTCATTCCTTTTTTGTGGGTAATCATCATCGGGATTTTCGTTCCGTCTTTGGAGGTATAAAACACTTGGTGGGTTTCATAGTTGTCCGACTGGAAATCAACTTTTGATTTTCGGTACAGGGTTGACTTTCCGGTTTGGGTGTCTAAGGCATAAATATTCCCTGCGGTGGTGTAATTGGTAAAGGTGTAATACAAAATCGGCTCTTCTTTCTTGCCACTAAAACCAGAAGCGGTTCCTAAATCCGGCAGTTGAATGGTTCTTAGTTTTTGACCTTTTGCATTGTATTGCACCACAACCGAAACAGCGTCTTGCATATAATGCGCAAAGAAATACCCGCCAGCGGTGCTGATATTCAAAACATTCTGAGTTTCTGGAATGAAATCTCTCCAGTTTGGAACGGTTGGATTTTGGAAATCTACGGTAATGATGCGTTTGTTGGGCGCTTGCAAGTCGGTTTCTATAAAGAGTTGGTTGCCTTGATTGTCGATGATGTTGTTGTCGCTTTCGAAATTATCAACAAGCGTAATGATAGCGCTGTTAGGAGATCTAAGGTCTTTGATGTAGAGTTCGTTTCCGTAAGTCGAATTGGCCGCTGTAATAACCAGAAAATGATTGTCCTCGGTAACAGCCCCACCCACATAACGTCGTTTTTGGCTTTCGCCAAAGATGACTTGGTCTTCTTTTTGCTTGGTACCAATGTTATGAAAATACAGTTTGTGTTGGTCGGTTTTTGCCGAAAGTTCGCTTCCTTCTGGTTTTTCGTAACTGGAATAGTAAAAGCCTTTGTTGCCTAGCCATGACAAGCCACTGAATTTAACATCAATCAGCGTATCTCCAATTTGTTCTTTGGAAATAGCATTTAAGACAATCACTTTTCGCCAATCGCTTCCGCCTTCGGATATAGAATAAGCGAGATGTGAACCGTCTTTTGAAAAACTGATTTCGCCCATGGAAGTCGTTCCATCGGTTGAAAAGGTATTGGGGTCAAGAAAAATTTCTTCCTTTCCTGAATTATCTTTTCGATACAAAACGGATTGATTTTGAAGTCCGTTATTTTTATAGTAATAGGTAAAATCACCTTCTTTGAAAGGAGCACTTTGTTTTTCGTAATTCCACAATTTTTCCATGCGGTTTTTGATAGCATCGCGAAACGGAATTTTATCTAAATAGCCAAAAGTGACTTTGTTTTGGGCTTTGACCCAAGCCGCTGTTTCATCTGAGCGGTCATCTTCAAGCCAGCGGTAGGGATCAGGAATTTGAGTATCGAAATAGGTGTCGATTACAGGTCCTTTTTCAGTTTTTGGGTATTGTATTGGGGTTTGGTTTTGACCAAAGGTAGTGATTGCTGTCATTAAGAAAAGGAGTTTTTTCATGTTGAAATAGGTGTGCTAAGCAAAAATAGGAAAATAGAATCTTATTTATTCATTTAAGAATGGTACAAATATTTTTTGGAACACGGATTTAAGAAATTGGAGAAATTTTAAAATTTAACGAATTGCTTAGTGTGAAATCAGGACAAGGATAAAACGGATTAACCAATGCCAAAATACGTATAAATACAGATTTTAGCTAAAACAACTTTGCGCCTTTGCGTCTTTGCGGTGAAATAATAAGCAGGCAGACAACGCAGATTTCAAAAAAAAATCTTAAATAAAAACCACTAAGAAATCAAAAATAGTAAGGTCAAAAACTTAATACTCTTAATCTCTTAATGGTTCAAAAAAGCTTATCTAATATGTTTTAAAAAATTGCTAAATGTTATAAATCGAAGTTGATTCCCAG
>JAHEBK010000065.1 GCA_024642295.1 Flavobacterium sp.
CCCAATATAAGAATATTAATCTTATTATCACCTGCTGTTATTGCTTTTCTTATGATTTCCGGCAATAAATCTGCACCTTTTTCTTCATACAAACGACCTATAAAACTTATCAATGGATATTCAGCATTGATTTTAAGGTTGTTACATAATTTTTCTTTATTTTTTTGTTTTCCAATTTCAAAACCTTTAACATCATAATTAGCGACAATTAGAGCGTCTTTATTAGGGTTCCAAACTTCTGTATCAATACCGTTTAGAATTCCTCTTGATTTATATCTTACTTGATTAAATAACATTTCAAGGCCATATCCATTATGATTTATTTCATTCAAATAATTATGAGAAACTGTAGTGATTGCTCTAGCACATTTTAAACCTATTGCTAATGAATTAATACACCCACTCCACTCAAGCAAATGTGTTTTTGAAAGATCATAATTGGGCAAATAATGTAATTTATCAAAACCAAATTGCCCTTGATACATTGCATTATGAACCGTCAAAATCGTTGGAACAGTTCTCAGTTTATTATAACTAAACGCCTGTTGCATCATAAAGGGTATAACAGCGGTATGATGATCGTGACAATGAATAATATCTGGTTTAACATCATAAACTTCAAGCCAGTCCAATGTTGCAATTTGAAACGCCATAAATCGCTCTATATCGTCCTTATAACCATATATATCTATTCTGTCAAAAAGTTCTGGTATTGTAACTATATACAAATCATATCCTAAATCGTGATTTACCCCTTTAAGGACGCTGAAAGGGAAATTAAATTGACCTAATTTGACTTGTGACCAATGAATGGTTTCAAATGCATTCTCTTTAATAAATTTAGTTTCATAACAGGGTATAACAACACTTACTTTATGTCCTGCCTTAAATTGATATTTTGATATAGCACCTACCACATCACCTAAACCGCCAACTTTAGCTATTGGATAACATTCTGCACTAATATGAACTATTTCTAATACTTCCATTTATTATAACCCGATGCTTATTATTCCAACCTCAAATTTTATATATCTCTGTTATTAGTATCAAAATAGGACTAAAACAATCAAAACAAATTCATATTGAAATCAATGTTAATGTATTTTCTAAATGTAATAAAAAAACATTCATATAGAAATCAGATTAAAAAAATAATATAATGTTAACAAAAACTGATAATATGTTATAAAACATGATGATTTCTGAATATTTTATAGTTTGCATTCAATTTACCTTTATAAAATTGTTGAATTTTACAAGTTGAATTTTATATTTTTAAAGTAAAACACCCTATAACTTATTAATAATTGAACTGAAAAGCGTTAATTAATTTGAAATATCTTAAAAAAAGAATATTTTTATACAACACCCAATAGCTTTAAGTAATAAGGTTTTTCAATATTAACATTTAAATTAGACTATGAAATATCCAATAGAAAAAACAGAAGATGAATGGAAAGAGCAACTAGGAGATGAACGCTATCACATTTTAAGAGAAAAAGGAACCGAATATCCTCATACTGGAGCCTACAATCTTAATTATGAGAAAGGCACCTATTGTTGTGGAGGATGTTCAGAACCTTTATTTGAAAGTAATTCGAAATTTGATGCTCATTGTGGATGGCCATCTTTTGACGAAGCTATTCCTGGAAAAGTAAAAAACGTATTAGACAAGAGTCATGGCATGATTCGTACTGAAATAGTTTGTGCAAACTGTGGTGGACATTTGGGACATGTATTTAATGATGGCCCCACACTTACTGGAGAACGATTCTGTGTCAATTCTTTATCTATTGATTTCAAAGAGAAAATGTGATTTTTGAACAAAAAAAAACTTCTCAATTTCTTGAGAAGTTTTGTGGGCGATGAGGGGTTCGAACCCCCGACATCTTCCGATGCATCGGAATGCTCTTAATCAGCTGAGCTAATCTTTATTTGCAATTAGCTCTTTTATTTTTACTCTACTTTTCCAAGATTTGATTTGTAATTCCCTTTGATGTGCTTCATCTTTTACTAAAAAACCTTCTGTATAAACAACTTCCCAATCATTTACACTACCAGTAAAACCTTTACTTTTTTGATTGTGGCGTATAACACGTTCTTCTAGATTTGACGTAAATCCAATATAGTATCGATTTTTAAGATTACTAAAAAGTATATAAACAATATATTCCATATTACTGTAAAAAAAAACTTCTCAATTTCTTGAGAAGTTTTGTGGGCGATGAGGGGTTCGAACCCCCGACCCCCTCGGTGTAAACGAGGTGCTCTGAACCAGCTGAGCTAATCGCCCTATTTTATTTTGCTATACTTATTCTGTATTGCGAGTGCAAATATAGAACTAGATTTTGTATTTACAACTGTTTTTTAAAAATAAATTAATAAAAAATCATCATTCATCTCTTAACAACTCACCAACAAGATTTTAATGATTTACTATTTTTTTGTATTACCCTTCGATAGTATTACATTTGCGGAAACAAATTCAACATCATGGCTCGTTTTAAAGAAAATGATTTACCTAAAGCAAAACTAACTTCCAGTTCGCTACACAAAGCCTTACGAATATTCAATTATACCCATAATCATAAATGGAAATTTTTTATTGGATTAATCTTTTTATTATTGACCAGTGCCACAGCTCTTGCATTTCCTAAACTAATGGGAATGTTAGTAGATTGTGTTACTAATAAGGACTTAGGTAAAGCCAATGATATTGCAATTGCATTAATGGGAATCCTTACACTTCAAGCGGTTTTTTCGTTTTTCAGAATTTCTCTTTTTGTAAATTTCACTGAAAACACCTTATCTAATATTCGATTTGCTCTTTATGAGAACCTGATTAAACTACCAATGTCGTTTTTTTCTCAAAAGCGCGTAGGAGAACTTAATAGCCGAATTAGCGCTGATATTTCGCAATTACAAGACACCCTTACCACTACTATAGCCGAATTTTTGAGGCAATTCATATTAATCATTGGTGGATTTATCATTTTAGGAAGTATTAGTCCTAAATTGACACTTATGATGCTTTGTATTGTTCCAATCGTCGCAGTCGCAGCGGTAATTTTTGGCCGATTTATTCGTAAATACGGAAAAATGACGCAAGATAAAGTTGCTGAAAGTCAAGTAATCGTTGAAGAAACATTACAAGGAATTAGTAATGTTAAGGCATTCGCCAATGAATGGTACGAATTACGACGGTATAAAAATAAAATTAAAGAGATTGTGGCAATTGCTATTAAAGGCGGGCAATACAGAGGTTATTTTGCTTCTTTTATTATCTTGTGCTTATTTGGTTGTGTGGTAGCCGTTGTTTGGTACGGAATAACATTAACAATCAAAGGCGAAGTTGAAGGTGTGGGTGATTTAATCTCATTCGTTCTTTATACTACTTTTATAGGTGCTTCCTTTGGCGGAATTGCTGAAATGTATGCTCAAATTCAAAAAGCAGTAGGCGCCACTGAACGTGTCTTTGAATTATTGGACGAAGTTCCTGAAAAAATTAATTCTCAAGCGCATGACACTACAGTAACCAAAATAAAAGGAACCGTTAATTTTAAAAATGTAGCTTTTAGTTACCCTTCTCGTAAAGAAATTAAAGTATTGAAAGACGTTAATTTCTCAGCTGGTTTTGGGCAAAAAATAGCTGTTGTAGGCCCGAGTGGTGCTGGTAAGTCGACTATTGCTTCCTTATTGTTGCGTTTTTACGATATTGACAGTGGCGAAATCATCATTGATGGAAAAAACATTTATGATTATGACTTAGAAGAGTTACGTGGTAACATGAGTATTGTTCCTCAAGATGTCATTTTATTTGGTGGTACGATCAAAGAAAATATTGCCTACGGAAAACCAAATGCTTCAGAGGAAGAAATTTTGGTCGCTGCCAGACAAGCCAATGCCTTGGATTTCATCGAAGGATTTCCAGAAAAATTTGAAACGATTGTTGGAGAAAGAGGAATTAAACTTTCAGGAGGTCAACGCCAGCGTATTGCTATTGCTCGTGCTTTACTTAAAAATCCTAGTATTTTAATTCTTGACGAAGCGACTTCATCATTAGATAGTGAAAGTGAAAAATTAGTTCAAGAAGCTTTAGAGGTTTTAATGCAAGGCAGGACGAGCATCATTATAGCTCACCGTTTAGCAACAATTCGTTCCGCAGATCAAATATTGGTATTGGATAACGGAACCATTTCGGAACAAGGAACACATAAAGAGCTTATTTTGCTTGAAAATGGTATTTATAAAAATTTAAGCAACTTGCAATTTAGCAATTAGTGATTTTAAAAATCAACACTAAAAAGCTCCAATTCTATCTAATGAATTGGAGCTTTTTACATTTTATTCCTTAATCTTCTACGCTTTCTTTCGGCCTTGATTAATTCTAATTCACGATTGGTTTGCCCTACAACTGAAGTATTCTCCTCTGCACGCCGAATCAAATAAGGCATTACATCTTTCACAGGGCCAAATGGCAAATACTTGGCTACATTATATTTTTTTTGAGCCAAATTATAACTGATATTGTCACTCATTCCATACAATTGTCCAAACCAAATTCGAGTATCCTCAGGCCGAATTCCTTTTTGCTCCATTAACTCCATTAAGAAATAACAACTTTTTTCGTTATGAGTTCCCATAAAAAGAGCTATTGTATCTAAATTCTCAATTATGAAAAGGACAGCTTCATTGTAATTTTTGTCTGTCAACTCTTTGGTTATACAAATTGGTGAAGGATATTCTTTTTCAATTGCTCTTTCGTTTTCCTTTTCCATATAAGCCCCACGTACTAACTTAATTCCCAAATAAAAACCTTCATTAACCGCTAAATCTTTTATTTTTTGCAAATATTCCAAACGATCAGAACGGTACATTTGCAAGGTATTATAAACAATGGCTTTTTCTACATTGTATTTTTGCATCATTCCCAAAATCAACTCATCAACTGCCTTTTGCATCCAACTTTCTTCGGCATCAACGAGCAAAGGCACATTCTTGATAAATGCTGCTTTACATATTGTATCAAAACGAACGACTACCCTATCCCATTCTTCTTGTTCTGGAATTGATAGATTTTCATTGGCACTCCTTTTTTCGAACAAATAAAAACGCCCCAAACCTGTGGGTTTAAAAACTGCAAAAGGGATAGCGAGTCTTTCTTTGGTAAAATCAACTGTTTTTAAAATCATTTCTAAAGCCAATTCAAATTGCTCTTCTGTTTCTTTACCTTCTACCGAAAAATCTAAAACTGACGAAACTCCTTTGGTATACATTTTATCAACTACTTTCAAACAATCTTCTTCATTTACACCGCCACAAAAATGATCAAAAACTGTCGAACGAATTAGACCTTCAACAGGAAGATGAGCTTTGAGAGCAAATCGAGTAACAGCCGTACCAATTCGTACTAAGGGTTCATTTGCAATTAACCTGAAAAGGAAATAAGCCCGCTCTAGTTCAGTATCGGATTTTAATGCAAAAGCAACCTCGGTATTTTTAAATATTTCATCCATTTGATCTAATTTTAGAATAAAAATAACCTTTTACAAGAATATTTCAGTTTAAACAGTATTTGATTATATTAAATATGATTTTAGTATAAATAAAATCAAAAAAACATTAGTTTTGCCATTTCAATTTGAATACTTAAAACAACACTTTTTTTCTCGTTTAAAGCGTTCCATTTGAATATTTTCACACCAATTTTGCAAATTATAATAGTATGTCTTTACAATCAAATACCATTCAAGCCGTTGATCATCCCATTCATTTTAACGAAAAAGGGTACGAAGCATTAAATATACATTTAAAAGAAAACAAATATTCTAATTTATTCATCATTGTTGATAGCAATACCAATGAATTTTGTTTGCCAAAATTCCTTCCTCTTGTTGAAACGGATTTAACAATTGAAATTATTGAATTTGAAGCTGGAGAAATAAATAAAAACATTGAGACTTGTGTTCAAATATGGAATGTATTAACTGAACTTGGTGGTGATAGAAAAAGCTTAGTTATCAATCTTGGTGGTGGTGTAGTAACAGATTTAGGGGGCTTTGTAGCTTCTACATTTAAAAGAGGCATCGATTTTATTAACATCCCGACTACCCTACTTTCTATGGTTGATGCTTCTGTAGGTGGGAAAAACGGAGTAGATTTAGGCAATTTAAAAAACCAAATAGGTGTTTTCAACCTACCTGAAATGGTTATTGTTGACACCGCTTATTTAGAAACTGTTCCTCAAAACGAAATGCGTTCAGGATTAGCTGAAATGCTGAAACACGGTTTGATTTATGACAAAAACTACTGGGAACAATTTTTAGATTTGAATGCAATTGATTTTGATGCTTTAGACGAACTTATTTTTCGTTCAGTTGAAATTAAAAATGATATTGTAACTCAGGATCCAACAGAAAAGAACCTTAGAAAAGCATTGAATTTTGGTCATACCTTAGGACATGCCATCGAAAGTTATTTTTTAGAAAATGAAAACAAAACTACCTTATTACACGGAGAAGCTATTGCTGTGGGAATGATTTTAGAAAGTTACATTTCTTTGAACAAAAACTTAATTAATGATGCCGAATTCAATCAGATAAAAACGACTCTAAAATCAATCTATGATGATATTAGTTTTGAAGAAAATGACATTGAACCAATCTTAGAATTACTGATTCATGACAAAAAAAATGAATACGGAACCATTCAGTTTGCATTAATTGATGGTATTGGTAAGATTATCATCAATCAAACGGTTGAAAATGAATTGATTCTTAAAGCCTTTAATGATTATCAATCTTAATTATTTTTTAGCAAAAAAGGATTGCATTAGGTCTATAATATTTTTTACATTTGCCGCAATGAAAAAGGATAAAAAACAAGGAAACCACTCTTCTAATAGAGCGCAAAACAATAAATCATTTTTGAGTGTATTGAAGCGTTTCTATTCGATCAAAGGGAACTTTATTTTTGACCTTTTTCAATTTCTCAAAATGGAGCATGAAGAGTTACAAATTATTTATGCGAATATTAGAGTTTGAATTTTAGTTGAATCTATTTTTTATTTCTAATTCTAAAAATAAACTTAAACTAAAATGAACACAAAATATTCTGACTTAATAAATCAAACCTACTATTTCCCACAAGAAGAATTCACTTTAAACAAAGACAATCTTCAGTTTCACAATATTGATTTGATGAAACTAGTGGAACAATATGGAACTCCATTAAAATTCACTTATTTACCTCAAATTTCAAACAACATCAACAAAGCCAAAAACTGGTTTCGTAAATCGATGGAAAAAAATAAATATGAGGCTAAATATTACTATTGTTATTGCACTAAAAGCTCTCATTTTGAATACATTATGAACGAAGCTTTCAAGAATAACATTCATATTGAAACATCATCTGCTTTTGACATAAATATCGTTGAGAATTTATTACAAAACGGAAAAATCAACAAAAGCACTTATGTGATTTGTAATGGTTTTAAAAGAGACCAATACATTGAAAATATTGCTCGTTTGATTAATCACGGACATAAAAACACTATTCCGATTATTGATAATTATGAGGAATTAGATTTACTTCAAGCAGAAATCAAAGGAAAATTCAAAATTGGAATTCGTATTGCTGCAGAGGAAGAACCTAAATTTGAATTCTATACTTCTAGATTAGGAATAGGTTATAAAAATATAGTGACATTTTACAAAAAACAAATTCAGGATAATCCAAATTTGGAACTAAAAATGTTGCACTTTTTCATCAATACAGGTATTAATGATAATGCTTACTATTGGAATGAATTAGTAAAATGTATTAAAGTTTATATTGCACTTAAAAAAGAATGTCCCGGTCTTGACGGATTGAATATTGGTGGTGGTTTCCCTATCAAAAATTCACTAACATTTGAGTACGATTACCAATACATGATTGATGAAATTATCAATCAAATTAAAATAGCTTGTGACGAGGCCGAAGTTGATGTTCCTAATATTTTCACAGAGTTTGGTTCTTTTACAGTTGGTGAAAGTGGTGGCGCAATTTACCAAGTTTTGTATCAAAAACAACAAAACGATAGAGAGAAATGGAACATGATTGATTCTTCTTTTATCACTACTTTACCAGATACTTGGGCAATCAACAAACGTTTTATCATG